>JARGGF010000685.1 GCA_029210905.1 Bacteroidales bacterium
CAGATTATTGCGATACGAAAATTGATGAATAATTGGAAAACTAAAAATGGATATAAAATAATACAAGTCCTATCTGGACGGAGTAATGCTTATCTCTTACTGAAAGATAAACTGATAATTTTGATAGATACAGGAAAAGAATCAGCGTATAAAAAACTTTCAAAAAAAATCGATTTATTGGGATTGTCTTTAGATAAGATTACACATCTAATATTAACACATACTCATTTTGACCATTGTCAGTCAGCAAGGAAGATTAAAGAGAAAAGTTCATGTAAGATTATTGTGTCGAGTAAAGCAGGAGATTCGATTGATAACGGATATACGAAATTACTAAAAGGAACAACTTATATAACAAGACAAATATCCAGATTAGGTCAATTGATTGGAAAAAAAAGATTTGGATACCAACCATTTGAACCGGATATATTAATTCATGAAGATTATGATTTAAGTAGTACTGACAATCTGATTAATATTTTTGAAACTTCAGGGCATTCTGAGGATTCGATTAGTATTCTTATTGATAATGAAATTGCAATTGTTGGTGATGTTATGTTTGGAGTATTTAAAAACTTCATTTTTCCACCATACGCTGATAATACAGGCAAAATGATTAAAAGCTGGAACCGATTGTTAAATACTGATTGCAGTATCTTTCTTCCATGTCACGGAAATGAAATAAAAAGAGAGTTATTAAAAAAACAATACGTTAAATAAGTACGAAATCACAACACGGGGTTATAACTATTTCTCAATGCCCTCATTTTGAAATCTTTTCTAAGATTTTTAACTTTGAATTATTGTTGAATTTTAAAGGAGAAATGTTATGAAAATTCCATTTACAACAGAACAGTTTTTTGAAATTATTGAGAAGTATAACCTAGCAGTCTTTCCTGCTCAGTTGATTGTAATCCTGTTAGGAATTTTATCAGTAATTCTTTTACATTCAAAAAAGGAGTCAAAAAACAAGCTAATTGGCGGTTTCTTAGGTATCTTGTGGGTATGGACAGGTACAGCTTATCATTTCGCATTTTTTACTGAGATCAATAAGGCAGCTTTCTTATTTGGTGGACTCTTTGTACTACAAGGACTATTCTTTCTTTTTGAAACCTTTTCCAGAAAGAAACTTGAATTTGAGTTTAGAGGGAAACTTATGGACTATGTCGCTTATTTTTTCCTAATCTTTGGTTTAGTTATCTATCCAATTCTTCTTTTTTTCTTGGAAAATTCTTTGGAAACAACAATCACACTTGGGCTACCTTGTCCTTCTACAATCTTAACTTTTGGATTTTTAATGCTTACAAGCACGAAATTATCTAAATACTTATTGATAGTTCCTGCTTTATGGACAATTATTGGAACAAGTGCCGCATTTAATTTTGGAGTTTACCCTGATTATTTAATGGCAATTTCTGCTTTGGTAGCGATAGTATATTTATTTATGAGAAAAAAGGGGGAATGAAGTGTATATACAATAGTTATAGTGGGATGGCGTGGCATCCAAAAAGAACATTAGTAATTAAAATGAAACAATATTGAAATGTTTGAACCTAGCGATAAATACACGAAAGTAACATACCCTAAGATTCGAAGAGCTACTATTGGTGTACTGAAAGCAGCCAAGCGGAAAAATATGATTCATAGTATAATTGAGGTTGATATTTCGAATGCCAGAAGAAATATTCGGAAAATTAAAAAGGAAACGAAAAAATATATTTCATTCACAGGCTATATTATTTACTGTGTATCAAAAGCAGTAAATGAAAATAAAATAATGCATGCTTACAGGAATAAAAAAAATCAACTGATTCTATTCAAAGATGTTGACGTAAGCACTACAATCGAAAGAAAAATTGACAATAACAGTGAAGTTGTTGCCATGATAGTTCGTGGAGCAAATCACAAAACAATTGCTGAGATATCAGAAGAAATTAAAACTGAAAAGGAAAAAGATGTATCAGAAGCAGAAGTATTTCGCTCAATAAATCTTTTTTTGGCTATACCTTCATTTATAAGGCAATTGGTTTTTAGGTTTCTTGATAAATCACCAAAATTAATGAAAAAGAAAGCTGGAACAATAATGGTTACATCAGCAAACATGATTGGTAGTGGCGCTGGATGGGGTATTCCAGTTGCAACGCATACATTAAACATTACAATTGGAGGTATCGTTGATAGGCTTGTTGAGCAGAATAATAAAGTTGAGAAAAGACAACATTTATGTTTAACATTTAGTTTCGACCATGATATTATCGATGGCGCACCTGCGGCCAGATTTATTAGAAACATTAAGAAAATAATTGAAGGTGGTGTGGTAATTATTTAATTTTACATAAGTCTAAAAAACAGGATTAAAATGAAGAAAAATGAAATCACGCTTGGATTATGGTCTGCTATTTTATCCGCAGCCTTTGCAATAATATGGTTTATAACTTTCAATATGCAGGATGTTTTTCAAGCTGTACCGGAATGGGAAAATTTAAAAGATTATGCAGAGGCATTTAACATCTCACGATTAACGTTAATATATCCTTCTCTGCTTTTAGCATTAACCTATTTAATTATGCTTGCATGCACACATAGAGTTTTGCCGGAAGATAAAAAGTTATGGAGTTTAATTGCATTATCAATAGGAATTGTTTATGCAGTTATGGCCAGCATTAATTATAATATTCAAGCAGTTTCTGTTAGACAAAGTTTGGCTGCAGGTGAAATAGATGGTATAGAAATGTTTATTCCTGATAATACACATTCAATATATAATGCATTAGCAAATTCTTATGTTTACATGGCTATCTCAATGTTTTTCGCAAGCTTTATCTTTGATAATGGTAAACTTGAAAAATGGATTAGGGTCTTGCTTATGATACAGATTATTTCTGCTATAGGTCAAATTGGTTATAGCATGATTGATATTTCTGAGACAATTTTTATTGTTACAAGTATGATTTGGGTTATTGGAGCTCCGGCATCGTTCATACTGATAGCAATATGGTTCAAAAGACAAAAAGTTTAATCATTAAATAAGGCGTTAATTATGAATAAAACATTTCAAATAAATGCTATCGGGCAAGTTAAACTTATCAAAGATAAAAGTGTTATTGAACTTGATAGTAATTACTTATCAGGACTGACCCTGATTGAAGGCTTTAGTCATCTTCAAATTATTTGGTGGGCGCATTTAACTGATGGACTGCAAAACAGGGAAACGCTAATTGCAGAAAAACTATTTAAAAAAGCACCAGATAAAATAGGAATATTTGGTACTCGTGCCCCGGCCAGACCTAATCCAATTATGATTAGTTCAATTAAAGTCGAGAGAATTGATATTGAAAAAGGGATTATACATACACCTTTTATTGATGCAGAACCAGAAAGTCCTATTCTTGATATAAAACCCTATTTCCCAATGGAAAGAGTAAAAAAATGCGTTGTGCCAGAGTGGTTTAAGCACTGGCCAGAATGGGCTGAAGATGCAATGAGTTTTAATTGGCAAAACGAGATTAACTTTGACTAAAAATGCACGACCACACAATCGAGTAGATGGCCGATAGCCAAAGGCTATCGGAGCACCTCTCACAACACCGTACGTAGGGGTCTTCCCGATGAAAAATCGGGACAGGCAGTATACGGCGGTTC
>JARGGF010000686.1 GCA_029210905.1 Bacteroidales bacterium
GTCTTTTTTGTTAAATGTTTCTTGCGATCTACCCATAAATAAATTATTGTTTTAATTAATAAATGATTTTTATAAATTTAAGCTTTAATATTTGATATTAGTTCTCTAAAAGCGAAAAATTTTCAGTTAGCAATGATTTTAGCTTTAATAATCCTTTGCTTCTTATCTGCCTTACACGCTCCGAAGACATTTCGTATTTTGTGGCAATATCATGTAACGAATAAATTGGTGTGCTGAATAGGCCAAAAGCCATAGTTAAAACAGCAGCTTCTCTTTTTGTAAGTTTATTAAGCGCCCTTTTAATATTTGTAACCACCGATTCTACCATGCTGCTATTATCCGGTGAAGGAATGCTGCTTGTTTGAACAATATCGTACAAGCTGAAATCACTTTCGCCATCATGAGATAGTGGCATATCAAAAGAAATTTGCTTCTTTTTAATGTTATTGGCCATTTTTACTTCGGCGTTGCTTAAATCAAGGTATTCAGCAATTTCTGCATCTGCTGGTTCTCTTTGAAATTCCTGCTCAAGATAAGGAATGGCATTGCTTATTTTATTTATTGACGATAGTCTGTTAAGTGGTAAACGTACAATTCTGGTTTGCTCTGAAATTGCCTGTATTATTGATTGCCGGATCCACCACACGGCATATGAAATAAATTTAAATCCTCTTGTTTCGTCAAATTTTTTAGCAGCTTTAACAAGGCCTACATTGCCTTCATTTATTAAATCTGAGAAAGATAGGCCTCTGTTTTGGTATTGTTTCGCAACAGATATTACAAACCTTAGATTGGAAACTACCAGCTTTTCCAGAGCTTCTTCATCGCCAGCTCTAATCCGCACCGAAAGTTCTACTTCTTCTTCAGCTGATATCATTGAATATTTACTGATTTCCTGAAAATATCGACTGATAGATTCATCTGACCTTTGTGTTATTTGTTTTGTTATTTTTAGTTGCCGCATTTAGTTTTGTTTTTCGTTCCGATTTGCTTGCTAATTTTTTAATTTCAGGTTTTCGAAATCTTATTTAAAAGTTCATCGGTATTATAGCTGCTAAAAGATCCCTGGTTTTGGATTTCAATATTTTTTTTATTGTTATTATTTCTTTCATTTTAATACCCATTCCTTTAAAAATAAGTAGAATGGGTATATTTTGGTTGTATTCAAATTATTTATTCTGCAACTTTTACATTAACAGCCATAAGTCCTTTGTCGCCTTGTTTTGTATCAAAAATTACTTCCTGTTCAGGTTGCAGGCCGCTATAAGAACTGTATAATCCTGTGCGGTGAACAAATATATCTTCTCCATTCTCAGATTCAATAAATCCAAAACCTTTGGTTTCATTGTACCATTTAACTTTTCCTTTTGTCATATTTTGTTTTTTGTTGTTTAATAATTTTCTTTTTTTGGTTTTGCTTCATTAACCACAATTACCCGGCTTTCTAATTTAGCACCATGCAATTCTTTTATTGCTTTGCTTGCTGATTCGGTATCGTCCATCTCAACAAAACCAAAGCCTTTGCTTCTGCCAGAATATTTGTCCATAATTATTTTAGCGGAACTAACTGCTCCATACTCACCGAAAATACCTTCAAGGTCGTTTTCGTTTACCTTAAAATCAAGGTTTCCTACATAAATGTTCATATTCTTATAATATTAAAAGTTAATATCTTAACAACACCAGATTTAGTGACCCAGGCAAAAAGTATTAAGGACAATTTGCATTTAAGAACAAATTGCGATTAGCCCAAATTTTATAAAACATAAGAAGTGCTGCCAAAAAAATTCAAAAATCAGGATTCAAAAAGAGGGCAGTCTTGAACTAAATTTATAGGGAATTAGTAAATTAAGGCTCAAATTCTTAAATCAGAAATTTTTAGCAAAGGTAAGCTTTTATTTTCAGGCTTTTATCATTTAAACGTTTTTTTTTAATAGGGTGATAAAAACCAAACAGGAACAATCATGGAATTTTTTAAAATAGGCAATTTGTGATTGCTATTTCTTTATCATGCACTATTTTGGTAAATATTAAAAAAAGCCAAGCTGATAAATTGTAGCTAAAGTATTGCTTGACAGGTTATTATGTTGGTATTATTTTGCTATTGAAGATATTGTTGTTTCTTTAAATTACCAGTTCTGAGCAAAAAAAAAGCCAATCATTAATGAAAGGCTTTTATAATCTAAAAAGTTAAAGTGTAAATATTAAATTACTCTTACATTTACTGCGTTTAATCCTTTTTTGCCTTCCTGTAGTTCAAATTCTACAGAATCACCTTCACGGATTTCATCAATTAATCCTGAGATGTGTACGAAATGTTCTTTGTTTGAATCGTCTTCTTTAATAAATCCAAATCCTTTAGTGTCATTAAAGAATTTTACTGTGCCTTTGTTCATTTTTAAAAATTTAAATAATTATAATGTGCAAATGTAGTATAATATAATCGTAATTCAGAGCTTTTTATAACTAAATTTAACTTTTCGTTAAATATTTAGCTTCATTTTTTATAAGATATGACGCATAAATCAGGTTATACGCGGTAAACTTATATTTCTCAAAAAAATAGTATTTTTTGAATTTAGCCTCATATTTAAATTAAATTCACAAACTTGCTTCTTGTAAATGCAACTTTTATAGAATAAGATAGTGATGTCAAAGGCCTAACTTGTACTATGGAGACAGACGATATGTGCACCAGTCGGGCATTTTTACAAAATTTAATTAAAAAACAACTTTTCCACCTTGTTTTGAATCATGGGACAAGGCGTGCGAATAAAAATTAGTGTTCGCTAAACAAATTAACTAGGTAAATCTCAACTATTTTTTATCAGTCCAGCTTTTTCGGTAGGTTTCCCGCCATCTTTTTTGCTTCCTTTTTCTTATATTTTCTTTTTTAATATAGGTGAGTAATAGCGATAATGGATTGGTGTTACCAGCATATGGGCTAAGCAGTATTCTGGGTTGAAAAGGATCTGGCAGCCCATCAAGAGCTATTATTGTTTGCTCTTCCAACTTTAATTTGGATTCAAGAACTTGTTGTTGAAATTCTTTCCACCTGATATCCATTACATTTACATCGCCAAGTTGAAAAATATTTTTTTCCAGTATCACAAAATTTGTTTCATATGCTAATTGATTTACCGATACGCTCTTTTTAACGTAAGCTAAAGCTGAAAAAATTAAAGTATCGTTAGTCAATACCCTGATATGAAAAGTGCCGTTTTCATGACTTATAGTGCCTAACCCTGTTTTCTTGGAAATAATATTAACAAATGATATTCCATGGTATCTATCATCAACAACTTTACCTTTTATTTCTGTGTATTGCAGATTTTGTGAAAGCATGGATAATTTTAGTGCTAAAAAAGATATTAGATGCAAACCTCTGATTAAATTACTCATATGTATAAATATCGTCTGGTTATCAATTAATGCTCAAAGTAACTACTTATTAATGTTTAATGATTAACTATTGTATTTGGTTGCATCATAAAAAATAAATCAAATCAAAATTGTTGATACTGAAGTGCTGTGAAAATAGAATAAAAAATAATAAATTTGTCCTATCGTGTATTTATACGCTTTTGACCTAAGTTGAGCGGTTGGAGCATTGCGAACAAGCGCTTTACTTA
>JARGGF010000687.1 GCA_029210905.1 Bacteroidales bacterium
TATTAAATTTTTACAAAAAATCACTTAAAGATGGAATTAAACGATTAATACTTTAAAACGTCGTAAACTTTGTGAAATAACTTTGTGACCTTTGTGCACCAAAATATATCTCATTGTAAGCATTGCATTTTTTTCTGGTTTTTTTACAACCTGATGATTAACTGGAGCACAAGGTTACACTAAGTTTATTCACAAAGTACCACTAAGTGAAGTAATTAGGGGTAAGGATTATTATTAAATTTTTACAAAAAATCACTTAAAGATGGAATTAAACGATTAATACTTTAAAACGTCGTAAACTTTGTGAAAATACTTTGTGATCCTTTGTGCACCAAAAAAATATATCATAAATGAATTCAATATTTAAAGAAAAAAACATCCTGATTAGTGTGTCCACCCTTGGAATCATCACCTCCCTTTTTTGGTTTTTTTATAACCCGGTGCAGGATTTATCTGTAAGCCTTCCCGGAGCTGATAACAGGCCCGATAGTAACGAAGCGGCATCTGAAATAGTGAAAATTGGCGAAAAATTTGAGCACTTTGCAGATCTTGAAACTACATTGACCGGGAAATGGACCCGGTTCCGTGGTGCCGATTTTGATAATATCAATAAAGAAAATATTAAGCTCATTGATAAATGGCCTGCTGAGGGGCCTAAAATTAAGTGGAAAGTATCGCTGGGTGAAGGCCATGCAGCACCTGTTATCTACAACGGCAAGGTGTATTTGCTTGATTATGAGGAAAATAAAAAGACAGATGCATTACGTTGCTTTGCCCTTGAAACCGGACAGGAACTGTGGAAGCGATCTTATAAAGTTCATGTCAAACGTAACCATGGCATGTCGCGCACCGTGCCTGCCATTACCGAAAAATACCTGGTTACAGTGGGCCCTGTTGGCCACGCTATGTGTGTGAATCCCGAAACCGGTGATTTTCTTTGGGGATTGGATATGGTTAAAGATTACAATACTGAAATTCCTTTTTGGTATACCGGTCAGTGCCCTATAATTGATAACGATACTGCAGTTTTTGCCCCGGGTGGAAAAGCCCTGCTTGTTGGTGTGGAATGTGCTACAGGAAAAGTAGTTTGGGAAAGCCCGAATCCCGATAACTGGCAAATGTCACATTCCTCCATCATGCCAATGACATGGGGAGGTAAAAAAATGTATGTTTATGCCGCTGTGGGTGGCGTTTGTGGCATTTCGGCGCAAGGTGCTGATAAAGGACAAATCCTTTGGAAAACCAAGGAGTTTTCGCCTTCGGTAGTAGCACCATCACCCCTGGTAATGGACAATGGAAAGGTTTTAATTACAGCAGGTTACGGGGCTGGATCCGCCTTACTACAAGTAAAAAAAACAGGGGATAAATTTTCTGTTGAAGTGCTTGAAAAATACCGGCCCATGGAAGGCATTGCCTCCGAACAACAAACTCCCTTGTTGTTTAATGACCATATATTTTCCATTTTACCAAAAGATGCAGGAGGTAATAGAAACCAATTGGTCTGTACAAAAGCTTCGGATGTTAAAAATATTTTATGGTCTAGTGGAAAGTCTGACAGGTTTGGATTGGGCCCTTACATAATTGTCGATGGCAAATTCTTTATTTTAAACGACGATGGCACCCTTACCATTGCCCTTGCCAGTACCCAAAAATTTACCGCACTTGACAGAACCCGGGTAATTGAAGGCCAGGATGCCTGGGGCCCTATTGCCATTGCCGATGGTTATTTATTGATGCGCGACTCCAAGACAATGGTTTGTATTGATGTGAGGAAGTAGTTAAGAATTGTTCAAATTTAGGATAAAATGGCAAAAATAAGTTTTAAAAAAGTTACTAAGGAGATAGAAAATTTAGTAATAGAAAGCATTACAACAAATACAAATTTTGCGAATATTGATGTTACAATAGATAAAGTTTTCAAAAAAAAAGAAGCGCTGTATAGTGATATATTATTTTATGATTGTTCTGAATATATAAATGAAAGGAAAATTGTCTTTAATATTACAGCTGCGCGCAAATTTAAAATTATTGAAGATTATTTAGAACTTTATGTGAGCTTATTAATACCATTTAATATTCATAATGCAAAAATAGATAGTATAATTAATTATACTATTAGCTTAGATGATGAATTTACAAGGGCAAATAAAACAGTAGTTGAGGTGGATAATTATAACAATAATATATTGAAAAAGAGTGTTTTATCTAATATAGAACTAGCAATAAAAGAATTGGATGCATTATCAGACATTCGTGTATTAGACAAGCTAGCCAATGAGAAGCTGAACGACTCAGCTGTGAACCCCAGAAATATCGGTTCCGGCATTTACTACCATAAAATGATCATTGCCAAACTTGCAGGCAACAAAATGTATGAGGAAATATATAAGTATTTTATTGATGTACTCGAAAAAGACATTGCAAAGCAAACAAAATATAGTGAAGAAAGTAAGGTGCATATAAAAATTACCAATCAGTTGTACGAAGATTTGAAATCAGTAAAGCCATTGGAAAATCCTGGTTTAATTTAGGGAGAGATGGATCACTTTGTCTCCTCGGTGCCACCCTAACCTATAGCTCAACGAAGCCAATCCTTCTGCGTGGCAATGAAGAAATGATATAAGTTATATGTACAGACAATATGTTTTCTAATGAAGAAGGTGCGATACAATTGTTTATACTATTCAAAAAAAGTGGTTGCTTTTCTATAGAGGATCAAGATATAATCTCGCATCAGTATGTGTAAATTTGAAATATCGAATCTTTAAATTAATGGAAAGAAAAGAAATTTTCACGCTATTTTATAATAAAATTGATGAATTACTCTTACCAAAAGGCTTTAAATCGAAAAAAACACAACTTGGGACTTTTAGAGGAAATAAAATAGATTTTGAGTGGATTGGATTTTCGCCAAATCATATGTATTTTTCAACCTATAATTTTAATTGTTCCTTTGGTATCAGATCAAGCCTTATCAGTAAAATAAGAACACAAGCAAATGAAACCATTTCGGGCATTGATTCGGTTACCCTTCTATACGAACCTCGTGACCTTTGCATGTATTATTACAAAGATGCATCTGATTGGGAATCTATTTGGGAAAATGAAGAAAAGATTTCAGGACGAGTAGTAAATTTTAATGACCAATCAAGCATTGACAAGTGGTTTGCAGGATTTGAAAAGTTTTTGTACGAAGCTGGTTATGATTTTCTTAACAGGTTTAAAGTTCCAAAAGATTACGACGAATGGCTAAACAAACCTCTTCTCGAAAATCCTGAGGTGTTTGTTAAGTCTGGAAGTTTCCCCTTTGCAGGACTAATTGCTGCGAAGTTGGTTGAAAACCCCGAATATGAAAAAATTTATTCAATTTGGTTAAATCATTTTGAAAAAGTAAATTATAAAGCGGCACTTGTTGAGATAAAAGGCTTAAAAAAGTATCTTGACAAGTATAGTGTTGAAAAATTATTGAATAGGGGTTCATGCTGACAATAAACAGCGAATAAATTTCAAGGTGCTGAGAGCATATCCCGGATTTATATTCACTGCAATATTTTAACACAAGTATTACATTTCAAATTTGTAATCTCTATGAAAATAGTCAGAATCCAGGTGGAAGATTTTTTCA
>JARGGF010000688.1 GCA_029210905.1 Bacteroidales bacterium
CAGCAATTTTGTTTTACAAAAAAAAGATCCTTTAAAGTAAGTCAATTTATAAAAATCGGCATCCAATAATCTCAAAAAAAAATATTTTTCGTTTTTAAGACTATTATTTATTAAATTTATTAATAAATTGAAATAAACTATGAAAAAACAAGCTATTATTATACCAGTAGCCAGTGGTAAAGGCGGCGTAGGAAAAAGCATTATTTCAGCAAATTTAGCAATATCCATAGCAAATCTAGGGCATTCAACAGTTGCAATTGATCTGGACCTTGGTGGTTCTAACCTATATTCATACCTGGGCTTAGAAAACATTTATCCCGGTATTGGAGACTATCTTGTAACCAAAAAAGGTAAACTTACAGACTATCTTGTTCCTACTAATTTTCCCAACTTACAGTTTTTAGCTGGCGAAAGAAGGGTAGCATTTATGGCAAATATGCCCCATGCCCAAAAAGTTAAACTTATAAAAGAAATCAAAAATATTTCCGCTGATTATATTTTGCTTGACCTGGGCGCAGGCACCACATTTAATACCCTTGACTATTTCGAGCTTTCTTCAAATGGAATAGTAATTTCTACCTTTGAAAGGCCATCAATAATTAATACCCTTTCATTTATTAAAAATTTCATCTACAGAATTGTACAAAAAGAAATCAGAAACAATAATAAAATATCTGTGGCAATAGACGAACTTTCAAAAAATTATATCGAAGACGATCTCCTGCTATTGAGCACAATAAACAATCTGATTAAAGAAATGGATGCAGAATTAGCTTTAAAAATAGAGGAAAAATGTAATACCTTCCATCCACGGATTATATTCAACATGGGCGAACACCCGGACGATTTAACAATAATAAATGCACTTGAAAAATCAGTAAAAAAGATTTTATCTATTGATTTATGCTTCTTTGGTTATATATTTTATGATAAATACGTCAAATTATCTGCCTCAGGCAATCAGGTGTTGCTGGAAAAATATCCAGAATGCACTGCTTCGCTGGGAATTACACAAATTGCACGGCGAATAATTAAATACAAGAACCAGAATATTGAAAACAGCAGTAAATTACTGCAAATACATACTCTTGAAAATTATAACCTATGGAAAGCCGGTATCCTTTCTGAAAATATTTAATAAAACCCAGGCAACCACATCCATACCTCCCACGTAGATTTATCATAAAAGGCCACCCAGGTAATCCGGGCAGCCTTTCTCATCAGCAATTATAATATTCTAGTTTTCAGGACGTAGCTTACGAACAGCCTTACCTGCCCGCCACATTTCAGAATTATGCAATTGGTCAAGTTCTTTTTCCAATTTTACACGATAATCACTTTGGCTATTCGCCTTAATTGTAATTTCAGCTTCGTTGCCGGTAGCAACACTCTGGTACAAATCCTTAAACACGGGTAATACAGCATCGCGGAATTTATCTTTCCAATCCAGTGCACCCCGCTGTGCAGTAGTAGAACAGTTGGCATACATCCAATCCATACCGTTTTCAGCAACCAGAGGCATTAAACTTTGAGTTAACTCTTCAACAGTTTCGTTAAAGGCTTCAGATGGGCTGTGCCCGTTTTCTCGTAATACAGTATATTGAGCTTCAAAGATACCCTGGATGGCACCCATTAAAGTTCCTCTTTCACCAGTTAAGTCACTGTAAACCTCTTTTTTAAAGGTAGTTTCGAATAAGTAACCAGAACCAACACCAATTCCTAAAGCAACTACACGGTCAAACGCCTTTCCGGTTGCATCCTGATAAATGGCATAGCTTGAATTCAAACCACGACCTTCGAGAAACATCCTTCTTAAACTGGTTCCTGAACCTTTTGGTGCGACAAGAATCACATCAATATCTTTTGAAGGAACAATGCTTGTGTGCTCTTTGTAGGTGATGCCAAAACCGTGCGAAAAATATAATGCTTTCCCCGGGGTAAGGTGTTTTTCTACGGTTGGCCAAAGTGCAATCTGACCAGCATCAGAAAGCAGGTATTGAATAATGGTTCCTTTTTGGCAGGCTTCGTCAATTTCGAACAATGTTTCACCTTCTTTCCAGCCATCAGCAACAGCTTTATCCCAGGTTTTGGAGTTTTTTCTTTGTCCAATAATCACATTAAATCCATTGTCCTTAAGGTTTAATGCTTGTCCGGGGCCCTGAACTCCGTATCCAATAATTGCAATTACTTCATCTTTTAATACTTCTCTTGCTTTTTCCAATGGAAACTCATCACGGGTTACTACATTTTCAAGTACTCCGCCAAAATCAATTTTTGCCATACTAATAATTATTAATTATAAAGTTTTAATTAAAATTCGATTGTTTTTGTTCTTATATCATATGTACCCATAAAGGGTAAAATCAGTAAATTATTATGCAGATAATCGGTCATTGGTCATTGGAAATTGGTCATTAAAATATTATTTTCACAAAGCTGTTTGACTAATTTCAAATTTCTAAGTTCCAGTTTCTTATATTCTACATTTCCACAAATTCTTTCTTATAAGCGCCCTCATCTTCCAAATCCTTAAAATGACTGAATAATCTTTTCATAGGTTTGGTCACTATAACCCTACCCGATCGAATAAATTCATGTACATCATAAGGTGCAAGTAATTCAAGAAACTCCTGCGTTTCTTCCTGATTGCCGGTTTTTTCAATTACAATATATTCCGGCTCAATATCTAAAATGCGAGCATTACTTCTTCTGATTAGTTCCTCAATGGTATTATTTTGAGCAATTTGAGCGGTGGATACTTTATAAAGAGCCACTTCCTGAGTTAAAATCATATCTTCATCATACAGAAATGCTTTTAATACCTCCACCTGTTTCTCAATATTCTTGCGTAAATGCTCAGCTTTTTCAAGTGTTGTATTTACCACAATAACAAATGTATGTATCCCCTTATGTCTTGATGGAGAGGTGGTTAAACTTTCAATGTTTATTTTTCTACGTGTGAAAATAATGGAAATTCTGTTTAATAATCCAATATGATTTTCGGTATAGATAAGGATGGTATATTTTTTTTTCATGTTCTGACTTTTGTATATTAAAATTTCCTTCTCAAATTCTTTAAGCCTCAACTTTTGAATGTTCTTCCAGCAACATTTCATCTACAGCAGCCCCTGTTGGAATCATCGGATACACATTGTTTATTTTTTGGACCATAACTTCAATAAAAAATGGTCCTTCATGCAGCATCATTTCTGAAATTGCATTGCCTAAATCAGCTCTTTCAGTAACCCTTTTTGCAGGAATATTAAAAGCCTCTGCCATTTTAACGAAGTCGGGATTCGGTAATTCGCCAAAAAAGTCACGGCTTTCGTAATAGACGTCATGCAATTGACGAATCATCCCCAAAAAATTATTATTCAAAACAATTACCTTTACTGGAATATTATAATGCATCATTACTCCCAATTCCTCCATGGTCATTTGAAACCCACCATCACCTATTATTGCAACAACAGGACGATCTTTGGCCCCTAATTGTGCACCAATTGCAGCTGGAAGCGCAAAGCCCATAGTGCCTAAGCCCCCTGAGGTTACCCAACTATAAGTATCCTCATATTCATAATACCTGGCAGCTGCCATTTGGTTTTGACCAACATCGGCAACTG
>JARGGF010000689.1 GCA_029210905.1 Bacteroidales bacterium
AACATTATTGTGACAAAAACATTCATTTACCTGATAATAATAAGTTTGTTTACTGCTTCAATTTCCTGCAGGTCTTATAATATGGGACTTGATACTTCTATTGAGGCATCGTCATTAGCTAAAGAGTACCTGAGTGATAAAAACTCATTTAAGCGAAAATATACCGGCAAATACCTTACAATAAGTGGGCAGCTGGCGCAATTCTACACCAATAAATACAAAGAAAACATCATCATATTGATGGATGCAGAAAGTAAGTATGGCATAAAATGTATTTTGAACAGTAGCTCCAAACAACTAAATAAACCTTTAAAGCAAGGTGAACTTATTAAGATAAATGGCAGATGTGATGGCTTTGATGAATTTGTTGTACTAAGAGGTTGCTTAATTTTGAAAGAATAAAGATCAAGTGCCGGGCTACCAGAAACTGATGAGGTAACCCATCTGTTAGAGGTGATCTCCCCGCAGAAAATCAACTTTTCTGATTATAGGTGCGAATATTTTTTTGATTTGCATTTCCTGCCAGATTATTTGTTACCCCCGTATTACTTATGTTTCCTAAACTATACATGATGTAAAGTGGTAAATTTTATCAACATTTTTTTTTCATTTTTTTAATAACTTTTGTAGTGCTAAGAGAATGAGAGAGATACAAAAGAGAAGACAAACTTATTTATTTAAGAATATCGGAATTCGCAGCTGCCAGCTTAAAAATAAAATTTGTTTGGCAGTAATTTTGCAACATGGTTTGTAGTTCTTTATCATAGTTGTAAATGGCTCTTTTATAATTATTTACATAGTTTTACAAGATAATAAAAACATGTTACAACTTACTAATTTTAGAAGACATTTTGTAAATAAAATCAATATTTATTCATGAATTTCCATTTTGGAAATCGCAAGTTAATTAATCTTTATAATCAATTTTTTTGCTAAAAAGCATTTAAGAAATAAGTTAGAATGAAAAAAACGCTACTTTATATTATTTTGTTTTTATCGGGGATAGCAATTGGTTCTCTTTTGTTTATGGATAATGGGTTTCTTTCAAAAGATGCTAAATTGAGTAAATACAGTTACCTGGCTTCTTATGCACCTTCTGAAGACAGAAAACAGGATTTTGTTCAATCGGCTTCGAGTATGTTAGGAGAGGTACTGATTGTAAGTGGGAGTATTCAGGAAGTTTATAAAAATAAAAATGACCAATTGGTAATTTATTTAAAAGATCAAAACATTCCACTTCCTATCAATTGTACATTTAATTTAGCTGATATTCAGTTAGTTGAACCTTTTAAGCTAGGCGAAACTATCAACCTGCAGGGGGTATTTAACCAACTTGATGAAGAAATTTTTCTTGCCAGTTGCAGAATAATCAATAGAGGAAATTAGCAGTTAGGAAAGAATTAATAGTTAGAGCCGGCTATGCCGGCTTTTTGTTTTTATGTATTTTGTAGTTAGTTGATAGGTTTTATAAACCAATATACCTATAATAATCCCAAGTATAGCGCCTCCAAGTATATCAAACGGAAAGTGAACTCCTAAATATATTCTGCTGTATGAAACCACCACCGCCCAAAGAAAAATTGAAATACTGAATGGTTTATTTCTAAAGAGGAGTGAAGTGAACATGGCCAATGAAAATGTATTGGAAGCATGTGAAGAAACAAACCCAAATTGACCACCACATTTATTGTTGACTATATGCACAAAATTAGCAATCTCTTGATTGTGACATGGCCTAAGACGCTCAAAAACATTTTTAAAAAATCTTACTGAAATTTGATCTGAAAGCGTAATTAGCAAAATAATAAAAAATAAAGTAATAAACCCTTTCCACTTAAGCTGCCTGAAAATGAAAAAAAGAATAACTGCATAAAGAGGTATCCAGGTTTTTGTTTCAGATACATACCACATAATGGTATCCCAAAAAGGGCTATGAATCCCGTTTAAAAATAAAAACCATTTTTTATCAATCTCAAGTAAAAAATCTATCATTTTTTTTTAAAAGGAAATTTTTAACTATTTATCTCATTCCAAATGATGTCTTTAAGCTTATCAAGATTTTGATTTGCTACCGATGAAAAGAAAACATATGGCAGTTCTGGCAGGTCTTTTTCTATTTCGTTAATAATCTCATTATCAAGCAAGTCTGTCTTAGAGATTGCAAGTATTCTTTTTTTGTCGAGTAATTCGGGATTATATGTTTCCAGCTCGTTTAAAAGAATATTGTATTGTTTTTTAACTTCTAAAGAATCGCCTGGTACTAAAAATAAGAGAACCGAGTTACGTTCAATATGCCTTAAAAACCTAACACCCAAGCCTTTACCTTCTGATGCCCCTTCGATTATTCCTGGAATATCAGCCATTACAAACGATTTATTATCGCGATAGGCCACTATACCCAGATTAGGAACCAGTGTGGTGAAGGGATAGTCTGCTATTTTTGGTTTAGCGGCAGAAACAACCGACAAAAGAGTCGATTTTCCAGCATTTGGGAAACCCACTAATCCTACGTCTGCTAGTAACTTGAGTTCCAGTATTTTCCAACCTTCCGAACCTTCTTCACCGGGCTGAGCATAGCGTGGTGTTTGATTAGTTGATGATTTGAAATGGGTGTTTCCTAATCCTCCTCTTCCTCCCTGAACTAATATTTTTTCTTCACCATGAGCAGTAATTTCAAAAATAATTTCACCAGTTTCTGCATCTTTTGCAACAGTTCCAATTGGCACTTCTAATATGATATCCTGTCCCTCCGCGCCAGTTCTATTACTTTCAGAACCATTTTGGCCATGATCGGCATAAATATGTTTACGATACTTTAAATGAAGCAGTGTCCAAAGTTGTTGATTACCAACAAGTATTATATGGCCACCACGGCCACCATCCCCACCATCAGGACCGCCCTTGGCAGTCAATTTGTCGCGCCGTAAATGAGCAGAACCCGGGCCACCATTTCCCGACCTGCAATACAACTTTACATAATCTACAAAATTTGAAGATGCCATACGCCACTTATCCTTTTCTGTTCGTTTAATACTTAATTAAGGTAAAAAAATTCTTACCAGAATTAGTAGGGTGCAAGTTACTTTATTTTATCAATAGCTTGCTTTATTCTTTCAAATATTTCTTCTATTGATCCAATTCCGCTAATTAGTTGGAGTTTTCCTTGTGCTTTATAAAAGTCCATCACAGGAAAAGTTGTTTTAATATAGATATCAATCCTGTTTTTTATAATGCCAAGGCTGGCATCATCAGATCTACCGGATACTTTTGCCCGTTCGGCTAATCTTTTCAGCAGTTCTTCACGTTCTACATTCAGGGCTATCATTCCAGATAATGGAATTTTCTCTTTTTCAAGGATTTTATCAAGTTCTTGTGCTTGTTCCACTGTGCGTGGAAAACCATCAAAGATAAAACCTTTGACATCTTTATACGAATTAATTTTTGACCTAATCATTGTAATAGCAATTTCATCAGGAACAAGTTCTCCTTTATCGATAAATGACTTGGCTCTTTTTCCGAGTTCCGAATTGGTTGCAATTTCCGTCCTTAATAGATCACCTGTCGAAAGATGCATTAAATTATAGGTGTGAATTATTTTGTCAGATTGTGTTCCTTTGCCT
>JARGGF010000068.1:0-5069 GCA_029210905.1 Bacteroidales bacterium
TAGTTAAACACGTTTTAGACTTTAAATTAATGAGTGCTTAGTTATTGGCAGGTACAAAAACTAAATTATTAATTTCCAACACTTTGTCGTCATTTACTTTAAGGCCTAAAGTGGTTCCGCTATGAGAATAATAACCTTTCAAAGTAACAGGATCAAGGTTTATATCATATTGTTTTTGAGTACCTTGAAAAGCCTGAACCTGAACACCTAATGTTATGCCATTTATAGTAGTAGGTATTTCAGCAATCACCTGACCTGAAGCATCTGTGTCAAAAGTTTGCGACCATACACCAGTTGCATTTGCATTAAAATAGCTGTTGTTAATAGTTAAAGTCACTTTGCTTCCGGCAGGAATTGCGCTGTAAGTAGTTTCAGCTAAGGTTAAATCAGGTTCATTCCTCACAACTATAGTTATTTGAGCTTTCTTTTCAAGATCAATAACAACAGCAGAGTTATCTAACTCTTTTTTACAGCTAGTGAAGATAGCACCAAATGCTACTAACATAACAATGATTAAGTTACTTTTTTTCATAATACAATTTGTTTTTAGAATTATTAAATATTAAATTAATTTATTTTCACTTTTAAATATTCACCTCTAACAATAGGACAAAAAAATACCCTTACCAAAAAGTTCAACAGTTTATAAATAAAATTAAAGGGAAAAGAACCAGATAAAATTTTGAGTTGGCAAAAGTAGTTTATTTTTTAAAACTGCAAAAAAAATCAAAATTAGTTGATCTTTATTATAATGCATAATATCAGTGCTTTATGTAGAATATGTAAAATTTGGTACAGGTAATTTTGATTAAACTTTGCGTAATTGATGACAGCTCAACAGCTTTATGAGGTGAAAAGGGTGTTTCTATAGATATGATGCTTGATTTTTTTATAAAAATGGGATATTTCCCTTAAATGTTCAAATGATATAGTTGTCTTTGAAAGATAGTACTTTCCAACTCTGGCAGTTTCACAGAGATTTTTTGAACTTAAGGCACTACAAAAAGCTTTATTATGTAGTGTTTTAATGTTTGCTTCCTATTTATTCAGGTCATTATTTTAGGAGCAGTCTGATCTTAACATTTTTTACTAATCAGGGAAAATTCTGTAAACGTTCAATCACTCATTTAAGCTTTATAAATTGAAAATAATTGACGGAAGGCCAGATTTTTAAAAATCAAAGGGTTAAACTAAATTACTCGCTTTTCCCCTGCCCCTTTCCACCGGTACCCATCCACCTCAAAACCAGCCAAATCAAGTATCCTGTTGATTACGGTATCCACCAGTTCTTCAATGGTTTTTGGTTTGCTGTAAAAGGATGGAATGGCCGGGCTGATAATGGCCCCTGCTTTGGCCAGTATTTTAAAATTACTAATGTGGATTAGGTTTAATGGATTTTCGCGGGGCACAAGGATTAATTTTCGCCGCTCTTTTAAAATCACATCAGCTGCCCTTCCAATCAAATCATCAGAAATACCGTGGGCAATGCGGCCAAGGGTTCCCATTGAACAGGGACAGATGATCATGGTGGTATACCTGGCTGAACCTGATGCAAACGGGGCATTGTAATCATTTAAATTATAAGAGGTGAAAGGAAAATTACCTGGCTCAAAATTGCCAATTTCATGCATCCATACATCGGGTGCATTTTTTGAAAATACCAGTGCAAGATCTTCAATTTGTTCATTAAGTTGTTTGGTCTGAAACCTGTCAATTAAGCGCTTGGCATAAATTGAACCACTGGCTCCGGTAACGGCTAATATCAGCTTTTTTTTTGTCATTGGATTATCATCTTTTTCATGCTTTAATTCCTAAGAAAATATCTCTCAGGGCTTATATCTTGCTTTATTTAAAATCCCCTGATAATCAGAATCAGACATTAACTGGGGTAAACTTACCTCTGAATTGTATTCCATATAATTATGAACTATTTTCCAGCCAAGAAATGCGCCTGCCCTTGGTGCCGAGTTATTTGCAAATAATGAAGTAAAAGGCCCATCACCAATCATTTTTCTGATAATTAATGCATCTGTGGTAAAAAGCGTTTGGCTGTCAATTAAATAAGCCCACATTTCTCCTTCATTATGCATTGCCCAGTCCATTTGATCTTTGGTATAGGCAAACTTTAAGGAATCGGCTATATTTGGCAGCATGGCATCCAGAAAGTACTGAATCTTACCCTCATATACAATCTGATTTAATAGGTTGTCGGTAGAATCGTGATAAGGAAATTCGCTTAATGCCAATGCCCGCATAAAATCAACCGGAAGCATTTCTTTGTGCATACGCCGTACCTTATAATTATCAAAACCAAGGCGGCTATATAGCTCGCAATCAGCGCCCAGGTATTTATCCAGGCCTATCCCTACCAGGCCAACATCGGTAATTATGGATTGGCTGAAATTGGAATAATATGCATATACCTGAGGTAAACTTTTTTCGGGGAAATAATATTTATAATATTTTAATGCGGTTTCCAGTTTAATTTTGGTTTCGGAAAAATTGCCAAATTGTTGTTCAATTTTCGTCGGGATATTAAAATCCTGGCAATATTTGTTAAAATCAAGCAAGAGTTTTCCAAATTCGCGTTCGTTTACACCTCCAATTTGTAATACCTGGTAGCCATACAATTCCAGAAAGCTCCCATAATCGTTTATCAGCTTATAAACATCCGGTGTATCCGGGTAATTATGCATTAAATCCAAATCAAGCCGTTTAATGTTTAAATCAACTTTAATATTAGAAATATCTACATCAAATTTATTTGAATTACAAGCATTTACCATAAAAAATATAAAAACAACTGGTATGATAACTCCTTTCATATTAATTAATAGTTTAGTCTGGTTGTTCAAAATAAGATATTATGCTCTCTTCGAGATTTAAAAAGTAAACCACAGATTTATTGCTCTTTTCTTTAAATAACAAAATACCATCGTGTGCAAGATATTCGTACTTATTTGTTTTTAAGGTATTAATCCCATCAACTTTTTTAACATTAAAATTCCCCATATACCAGGCACCACCAGTTTTTCCTTTAAAAATTGGTTTAATTTTAATATTTTCATCAAAATCAAACTCCATTGGTTTCATTCCGTTATCAAGAAAAATAAGCAATTTTCTGCTTTCATCAGCATTGTTGCGCAAAACACAGGCAAAATCCTCTATCTCGTTATTATTAAAATCAGCCCGGGCAATGTAATTGTACTCGAAATCCTGTTTTTGGAGGGCAAATAATTTCCATTCAAAATTTAAGCGGTTAAACAGGTTATTAGCTGCAAAATACTGGCGCAGCATTTTCTTGTAATTTACCGGAGTATGTGCCTGGGCATCATTATTTTCAAAAATGGAGTTTATTTGTTGGTAGATTTTTGATTCAGCTACGTTTTCGGCAGGAATATAGCCAGAATTTCCTCTTAAACTAACAACTTTTAACCAGGTCAATCCCTCACCATTTGGGTCAACGCTTCTCCCAATCACTTTTACGGTTTCGCCAAACTTTAGAATCTCGGTTGCTTTTGAACTGGTATTTAGTTCAGTATATAGTTTTTGTTCATTTTCAATTACATGACGCGTATCACTGCGCAATAAAAAATAAAACCCGATGGCAATGGCAGCAAAAAAGGATGTTGTTAAAATGAGTAAAATAAGGTTTCTCCAAAAAACCCTGTTGAAGACCGGAGATTTTGACTCGCCATCATCAGCCATATCAAAAATTTTGGTTTTCATGCTGAGCGGAATTTCAAGTCTTGCACCGGTGCTAATTCCCAAAAGGGCTTTGCTAAATTCATCGCAGGATTGATACCTGTCAAGGGGCCTTTTAGCAGTCGCTTTTTGTATCACGCCGCACATTTCTGGTGACACACCTACGTAATAGTCTTTTGGGTTAGGAAATGCTTCATTTACAATAAGATTGTACAAATCGTATTCAGTTTTGGTTTCATCATAAGGCAATTGCCCGGTAACCATTTGAAAAAGCGTAACACCCAGTGAATAAATATCACTTCGACGATCCAGCACCTGCCCTTTTACCTGTTGTGGGCTCATAAACATGGTAGTGCCAACTTTTAATCCGGTCTGTGTTAGCCTTTTACTGTGCCCATCAATGCTTTTTGCAATTCCAAAATCAAGTATTTTTATGTCGTTTTGTTCATTAATAATAAAGTTTGAAGGTTTAATATCCCTGTGCAAAATATTTTTGCTGTGTGCATAACCAACTGCATCCAGGATCTTAAGAAAAATTGATATTGCCCTTCGCTCAGGTATTGGACCGGTAGTTGTTTCAATATATTCAGCAAGAGTTTCACCCTTAACATACTCCATAATTATGTAGGATCCATTTTTGTTTTCCACATAATCATATAATGAAACAATGTTGGGATGGTGCAATTGAGAAAGTATAACAGCTTCATTTCTAAAACGCTCAATAATCTCAGGCTTGTTTCTTAACAGTGGATTCAAATCCTTGATAGCCGCTTCGCGCTTTAAATATTTATGAATACCGAGATAAATGCTCCCCATTCCACCTTCGTCGATCAATTCATCAATTTCATAATTCTGAACAGTTGTCCCAATCATCGATTACTTATTTTCGCTTTTTAGAGGTATTATTATTTCAGATCCCACTTTTAACCTTGTGTTTCCAATATCATTCGCTTTCATTATATCAATAACATCCGAATCATATTTTGCAACTATAAGTGGTAATTCATCAACTTGCTGTACAATATGCAAAAATCGTACAGGGATTTTTAAATGTTTCCCCTTATCCGAAATGTTAAAATTTGGATTTAATCTTTGTAATGTTTCCACATCTGTATTAAACCTGTCAGCTATACTTTTCAGATTTTCGTAAGGCTTTAGCAAATAGGCAATTATCAGGTCATTTTGATTTACTTTTTTTTCATTACGTTCGTAAATCTCAACTGCATTTATTTTAAGATGTTCATGCAGCCCCACAATAAAAGAAGTTCCGGCAATAAAAAGGAACAAAATAATATAAATGAGCTGCTTTTTTTTCAGTAGGTTTCTAAAATAACTTAACAATTCATTAGGGACCTCTTCGTCTT
>JARGGF010000068.1:5079-11008 GCA_029210905.1 Bacteroidales bacterium
GTAGGCGCCCAGATTATGAAATTTAATTAACTGGACTGAAATATTGTCCAGGCCACCATTCTTATTAGCTCGGGATACAAGCCTGGCAGCCTTATCATTAAGATTTAAGAGATTAGAAAGGCACTTTACAATTTCTTCATCTCTCAACATATTGGTTAAGCCATCGGTGCAAATCATCACCAAATCATTATCTTCAGGAATTATGGCTTTTGGAGAAACTTCGGGTTCAAAGCGCATTGAAAGGCCTAAGGCACGGGTTATTTCATTTCGTAAAGGATGATCCAGTGCTTCCTTTTGCGAGATCCTTCCACTATTTAACAGCTCTTGCACACGGGAGTGGTCTACAGTAAGCTGATAAAGGATATTATTTTTAAACAGATAAAGCCTGCTATCTCCGGCATGTCCATAATATATCCTGTCGTCGCGGATTAAAAGCAACACAATGGTAGTGCCCATCCCATTGAGGTAATCATTTCCATTAGCATGATTATACACTGCTTTATTGGCATAATTAATCGCATTTTCAACAGCTTCAAAAGGATTTGAATAATATTTTTGGTTAAAATAATTACCAACCGATTCCACAGCAAGTTCGGAAGCTACATCACCTGCATTATGACCACCCATGCCATCACATACAACAAATACATGCCCGTTGAGTGTATCAAAATATGCCAAAAAATCTTCATTTCTTTCACGTACCCTCCCTTTGTCAGTGATACTGGCTAAATCGAAATTTTTTAAACTTACAGTACGAACCATTTATAGTTGAAATAAATCAGAATTATACAAAAAATACATTCAAAGAATAACCAAAGGAAACATAAAATTAAAAATAGCCTTGTAAGCTGCAAAGGTAAGTTTAAATAATTTTGAATTAAAATGTTATATTCAATAGATTCACTAAACTTTAAGAGGAAAGTTTTTAATTATTATGTTATAAAACATGTTTTTGAATATTTTCTTGCGTACGCTTTTCGTAAGCAATATGTTCGTATTAAATTTGCCAGAAGAATAAATAAAGATTTATGCATCTTTTTAGGAGAATATATAGGTTTTATTACGAGGGCTTTAAAAATATGACAGTAGGTAAACGACTGTGGATAATAATATTACTGAAACTTTTTATCTTATTTGCCATTTTAAAGCTGTTCTTTTTTAAGGATTTTTTAAAGTCAAATTTTAATACAGACAAGGAACGTAGTGAATATGTATTTGAAAAACTAACAGAAATAAAATAAATACCTAAATTTATTTAACATACCACTTTATGGAAGGAATTGATTTTGCATTAGTCGATTGGTCCCGGGCACAGTTTGCATTAACGGCCATGTTTCATTGGATATTTGTCCCGCTCACCCTTGGTATTACTTTTATCATAGCCATCATGGAGAGCATTTATGTAAAAACCGGTGACCAGGAATGGAAACGGATTACTAAATTCTGGACTACTGTTTTTGGGATCAACTTTGCCATTGGTGTGGCTACCGGAATTATCCTGGAATTTGAGTTTGGAACCAACTGGTCAAATTACTCATGGTTTGTAGGCGATATTTTTGGCGCACCACTTGCCATTGAAGGGATTATGGCCTTTTTTATGGAATCGGTATTTATTGCCGTTATGTTTTTTGGCTGGAATAAAGTAAGTAAACAATTTCATTTGCTATCAACCTGGCTGGTAGCCATTGGTTCCAACCTATCGGCGCTATGGATTCTGGTGGCCAATGGATGGATGCAATACCCCGCAGGCATGGAGTTTAATCCTGATACAGTGCGCAACGAAATGGCTAATTTCTGGGAAGTACTTTTTTCGCCGGTGGCCATTAATAAATTTATACACACCATTACTTCAGGATATGTTTTAGCGGCAATTTTTATGGTAGGTGTTAGTTCCTGGTTTTTAATTAAAAAAAGGGAAATTCTTTTTGCCAAAAGGAGCATTGTGGTGGCGGCCACTTTTGGTTTTTTATCAAGTGGTTACCTCATTTTTAGCGGGGATGAATCGGCCCGTACTGTTGCAAAATACCAGCCCATGAAGTTTGCCGCCATGGAGGGTTTGTATGATGGTGTTCAAAATGCCCCGCTTGTTGCGATGGGCTTTTTCGGCGAAACTAAAAAAGGAGGAAGCCCCGACGAGATTGAATTTGCCTTCAAGCTCGAAATACCGGATATGTTATCCTACATGGCATTTTTAGATGCAAATGCTTTTGTCCCCGGTATACAGGATTTGGTAAATGGAAATGAAGAACATGGTATTGAATCATACCACGAAAAAATCAGAAAGGGCAAAATGGCTATTGAGTCACTGACCGCCTATAAAAAGGCAAAAGATGCTGGAAATAAGGAAGAAGCCATAATTTTTCTGAAAGCATTCCGGGATAATTTTAAATATTTTGGATATGGTTATTATTTTGGGAAAGACATAAATATGCTGGTTCCGAACGTGAGGTTAAGTTTTTATTCATTCCACATCATGGTAATTTTAGGAGGGCATTTTATGTTATTGTTCATTCTGGTGCTCTATTTTACCATGAAAAACAAGATTGAAAATAAAAAATGGCTTCTTTGGAGTGCCTTACTTACCATTCCTTTAGCTTATATTGCTTCTGAGTCGGGCTGGGTTTTAGCGGAAGTTGGCCGCCAGCCATGGGTAATTCAGGATTTAATGCCCAATATTGCTGCGGTTTCGCAAATTGACGCATCAAGTGTTCAAGTAACTTTCTTTCTGTTCCTGGCCATTTTCACAACCCTGTTTATTGCAGAAGTGAAAATTATGCTTACCCAGATAAAGAAAGGACCAGCTTCAAAAATTGACCAACAATCACAAACAAACTAAGGGAGGGAATTCATATGTTCGAAAATTTATCACATCTGGCACTTCAACAATATTGGTGGGTAATTATCTCATTATTAGGTGCTGCACTCGTTTTTCTGATGTTTGTGCAGGGAGGACAAACCCTCATTTACAAACTTGGAAAGACTGAGGAAGAAAGAAACCTGATTGTGAATGCATTAGGCAGAAAATGGGAATTAACTTTCACCACACTGGTTACCTTCGGAGGAGCGTTTTTTGCATCATTCCCTTTATTTTATTCTACAAGTTTTGGTGGAGCCTACTGGGTTTGGATGGCGATACTCTTTGCTTTTATTATTCAGGCCGTTTCGTATGAATACCGATCAAAACCAAATAATTTTTTAGGTAAAAAAACTTTTGAAACATTCTTGTTTATTAATGGAGCTGTTGGCACCATCTTAATAGGTACTGCAGTGGCTACTTTCTTCACAGGTTCACAATTTTCAGTTGATAAAATGAACCTGATGAATCTTTCAGGAGATAAAATGCCTATCATTTCGGCTTGGGAAACACCTTTTCATGGATTAGAAGCTGTCTGGACAACTGCAAAACTTGCTTTTTTGCAAAATTTATCGCTGGGGCTGGCAGTTTTTTTCCTGGCACGTTTATCCGGTAACTTATTCTTTATCAATTATATTGAGCACGAGCAAATTGTTGAACGGGCAAGAAAAAGTCTTAAATCAAATGCTATTCTGTTTTTAGTGTTTTTCCTGTTTTTTGTCATCCGCCTTTTATTCATTGATGGTTTTGCTGTAAATGAAGGTATAGTAAGCCTGGAAAAATATAAATATTTGCACAACCTGATTGATATGCCAGTAGTGCTCATCCTATTTTTAACCGGGGTAATTTTGGTATTATTTGGTATTTATAAGGCCCTGTTAAGAAACGATAAAAAAGCCTTTTGGTGGGTCTCTGCCGGCATTGTCTTAACTGTTCTTTCGCTATTTTTAATTGCAGGATTAAACAATACCGCTTATTATCCATCAACTTTCGATTTGCAAAGCTCATTGACAATTCAAAACAGCTCATCGAGCCATTATACTTTAACTGCCATGAGTTATGTTTCCATACTGGTTCCATTTGTGGTGGCCTACATCTGGTATGTTTGGCGTTCCATGACAAAAAAACAAATTTCGTTGAAAGAGTTGGAAGAACAGGATCATGTTTATTAGATGTTAGATATGAGATTTTAGATGTTAGATATGAGAAGTTAATAATTTGAATTTAGAAAAAATATGGTTACACAAATAATACACTTAGCGCTTTGGCCTGTTTTTATTGCCGTATGCTGGTTTTCAGTTAGATATATGCTTAAAAGATTTGAAAAAAACCTAAAGAAACTAAAAGATTGAACTAAAGTTTTCAACAATTGGTTTTATCTTAATTCGAAGCTCTTATCTTTGCAATCCCAAAATAGAAATTTAAAAAGCAAAAGATAATGAGTACATGGTTTGAGTGCAGGGTAAAGTATGAAAAATTAATGCAGGATGGCAGACAAAAAAAGGTAACAGAACCTTATTTGGTTGATGCTGTTTCATTTACCGATGCCGAAAAAAGAATAAATGAGGTACTGGAGCCCTATATTTCAGGTGAGTTTTTTGTAAATAACATTAAGATAGCCAATTACAGCGATTTAATTCCGAGCGAAAACGGCGACAGGTGGTTCAAGTGCAAAGTTTCTTACATTAGTTATGATGAAGAAAAAGGTACAGAGCGTAAAAGTAACAGCTACATGCTCATTCAGGCAAATAATCTGAAAGAAGCTTATGAAAACATTGAAAAAGCCATGGCAGGAATGGTAAGCGATTATGAAATTCCTGCCATCCAGGAATCGCAAATAATGGATGTTTTCCCTTATTTTTCTAAGGAAGAGGAAAGCACTGAAAAAGCTGAAGTAAAAACGATGGTTGATGAGTAAACCGGTTTACCGGATATTAAAAAGCTGCCAACACAATTGAGCAGCTTTTTTTTTATATGTTTCATCCCTATATGATATCACACTGAACAAAAGTTATCTTCAATCTTAATTTATCATAAATTACAACATTTTCGTAAATCGCAATACAGTAAGTATTTTAATAATAATAAAAGATAAAAACATCTTTTTTGTCACATAGTTGACAATTTTCCAAACAAAACTACTTTACATTTGTTTCATAATTAGCGTATCAATAAAATATTTGACTGATATAGATTTTTTAAATACAGGTTTTCAGGCAATAATTGATACAAAATAAATGGGTCCTCGACCCGGAATGTTAAACTTAAATTATACAAACATGAAAAAAGTAGTAGGTACAATAGTTTTAGCAATGTCTTTTTTGCTAATAAGTAATTTATCGGTAGCACAATGTGGTGACAAAAAAACAGCTTCAAAAGCTGATTGTAATTCAGAGACTGCAAAAATTGCAGCAGTAAAATTTCATGCTGACTATTGCGGGGCTTGTAAAAATCTGGAACCCAAAATTACCGAATTAAAAAGTAAATTTAACGATGATGTTGTTTTTGTAAAATTTGATTTTACAAGTGATGACTCAAAAGCCAAAACTAAGGAAATGGCTGCAAATCAAGGTTTGAATAACGTTTTAGCGTCGCATGAAGGTACTGGGTACATCGTGCTTTACGATTTAAAAACCAAAAAAGAAATTGGTAAACTCAAAAGCTCTCAATCTGCTGCTGAAATGGAAAAAGAAATAAAAAGTTTTCTGTAATTTTCTGATTTTAAGTTAGTAATATTAATTTTAAAATAGCTCCGGATCCCGATCGGGATCCGGTATTAAATCCCATAAATTTTCATACTTTTTTATATTTATACAATGTCTTATATCATTTGTATAACCCCATCATGCACCATTTGTCATGAAATTTTGCAAAAATTAGAAGATATCGAAGTTGAATTTAAGATAAAAAACCTTGAGATTGACGACGATTGTCACGTATCAATCATTCCCGCACTCTTTTACGAAGACAATTTAATAGCATACGGCAAAGACATTATCAACTATTTTAAACACAAGAAACATCTCCCGATATCCGTGGCAAGCTATGAAGATTAATTAATACAACATAATAATC
>JARGGF010000690.1 GCA_029210905.1 Bacteroidales bacterium
ATTTAATATCACATTCTGATAGTATTCAAGTGCCTTTCCGGAATTTATAAATGCTTGTACTATAATCATATCCGTCTGTGGATCAAGTGATTGAACTGTAACCTGTAAGTCCTGTTGGGTGTATTTTTCTACATTTAATGAAATGTATTTAAACTTAAGCTTGTTTACATCTGTTTTTTCTCGGGGAAAAACAATTACATAAAAATGGATGGTATCTTTATTTATTTTGTAAATGTCTTCTTCATATTTTTTTGTTTTCATTACCTCCAGCGTTGCTTTAGCAGTAGTGGCAGGTTCCGATTCAGGATATTCTGCTACCAGCTTTTCTAGTCTGGTTTGCAGCTCTGGCTTGTTCCCCAATTCTCCATATGCCAGCGCAGACAGATAGATAAAGTTCGCTGACAATTCGTTTCCGTCAAAATTTTTAAGTGATTGATCGCTAAGTGTTATAACTTGAGCATATTCTTTGTTAATATATTTGTTATAGGTTTTTTGATAGGCTTTTTCTACATCCTTCTGTGTGTCAATTAATTTTTGAGCGTACGCAGGATCTTTTAAGATTTTGGCATAAACACTCTCCGGAAACTCATTTATAATTGCCTGTTTATATTTTTCTGCCTGTGAATAATTCATTTCTTTATTATTGATAGTATAAAGATTGTAGTAAGTTTCCAGTTTATCTTCTGTACCAGGGTACCTGTTCAATAACTTTTCGTATTGTTTTATAGCATTTGATGTTTCGTTCATATCCTTATAATATATTTCAGCAGATGAATACAATGCCTCTTCAATCCTGTTATTTGAAGCAGCTAATTGATCTTCAGTAAGAGGGATATTTTGTAAATAGAAATCACGTGTTTTTTTATTAGTAAATTTCTTATTATCAGCTGATTGATTGCCGGATTGATTGTTTTCGCCATTCTCAACCAGAGCACTGTCTATGGTTTCAGGATTTTCCTCAGCAATTATCTGTTTGTTGCTCCTTCTCCAGTTATCTGCCAGTTTTCTATCGCCCCATTTTTTTTTGAATTCCGTTTGTCCAAAGCTTATTGTTGTAGGGTTGTAGAAGTAATACCTGCCTCCCTGCGTAGGATTGGTGTTCTGGTTAGGGTTAATATCTGAAAAGGCAGGATCAAAGCCGGTATTGCTTGCTGCCTGCTGTTGTCTTTGTTCTTCTTCTACGATTTTCCGGATAATACCATCTATTATTTTATTCCTGTCTTTTTCGGGCATCCGGGCCATAAATTGGAGGCTGTCCTCTGTTTCAATAATATTAAGGTGGTTGGTGAGGTTTTTTCTATTTTGCACTATAGGGTTGATATTTTCGTAGTCGGGAAAAGTATTTTGCATGGAGCTTGCGGTGCTATCATAGTAAGCAGAAGCTAATCTAAAGTTTTTCTCATTATAATAATATTCGGCCAGAGCCATGTACGTTTTCACTTTTTGATTTTGATTTGATGAACGCGACTGAGATGAAAATGTGAAATACTCAATAGCTTTTTTTGTATTTTTTTCATTCAGTTCAATTTTTCCTAAGGCATAATATATCTGATCAAGAAAATCGATGTTTTTATCATCCTTTATCATTTTCTTGAGTTGTTTTTTCAGATCGCCTGAATTCCCTCCACTTTTCTCATATATTTCAGCCAGATTTATCTTAGCGGCAAAAGTCATTTCGTAATTTGGATTTCTTTTAATTACGGTTTTGTAATTTTCTGCTGCAAGGGAATATTTTGAATTAAACTGATAAATTTGGGCAAGGATAAAGAACTGTCGGGTTTTTTCCTTTTTTCTTTTTTCAAATTCAATTGCCAAATTTAATTCCTGGGCAGCATTGGTATAATCTTTCTGCTTCATAAACATGGATGCACGAAGCAGGTGCATTTGCAGCTGGTAATACTTGTCATACTTCTTCTTTTTTCGAAGGTCTACCAGCACATTTTCAGCATTCTTAAATTCTTCGGTTTCGGCATAAGTTTTTGCTAACCAGAGCATTGCCTCATATTTTGTATCGTCGGTTTTGTATTTATTAATAACTTGTAAAAAAGTTTGTTTTGCGGTTTCAAACTCTCTCTTAAAGAAGTGAGCTTTGCCCATTAACAAATATGCATTGTCAATCCATTTACAATATTCTGGTTGGTTTAAATAAACTCTTTCTTCTTCGGTCATTTTTTTCTTATCGAACTTTGGTTTGGCTGTAATTGAGTGGGTTTTTATGGTTTTTGCGCATTTTTTAATAGTGCGGTCCATTTCAGAGGCCACCATGGTTGATACAGCTTTATCTTCGTATCTGAAAACAGGCAGTATTCGGGTATAATCTTCGTTAAATGTTTTTTTTATTTTTCGGTCCCCGGCTTTTAAACTTTCATTACCATTAAAATAAACATTGTATCTGGCCGTTAAATTATGATAAGCCCTGGATATTCTGGTATTTTTTTTAGTACCACAACCTGACGAAATTGTTATAAAGAATATAAGAATCAGGGCATATGATTTGGTACTTGAAGGGTTTAAACCTTTATTTTTAGCTAATGTTTTCAAATTGTTTTGATGGTTTAATTTTAAGCAAAAATATAAAAATCGATACGTAAAAGTAATAAAATGTTGATAATGAAAATCTATAGTTAGTTAACGCTGAAAAATTCATTTTCCATATTATTCAATGCAAAAAATTAAATAGATTAATCTAAAATACTTTTATAGTCGCAGCAAAATGAAATTATCTGTTATTTTTGCTGCAGAAAAAAATTGTCATATTTGTCTAAAAATGAACAAAAAAATCCACACCTTAAAATATATTATTATTGATTTTATTGGGGCTTCAGTGGCGTGGATTCTTTTTAATCTTTCCCGTAAAAATTTTATTGAATCACCTGTTTATGGAACATATATTAAACTCGAAATTAATAAGTATTTGATAATTAGCACAATATTAGTTTCTTTGTTTTGGTTATTTTTGTATTATTTCAGTGGATATTATTCAAGAATCTATCGAAAATCACGTTTGCAGGAATTTAGCCACACCCTTGCGTTTTCTATTATTGGCGTTGTTTTTCTCTTTTTTACCTTGCTGCTTGATGATGTGATTTCCAGTTATAAAGATTATTATTTTTCTTTTATTACATTGTTGGGCCTCCATTTTTTGCTCACATACATTCCACGAAATATATTAACTACCACTACGATAAGAAGAATCCGACAGGGGGAAATAGGATTTAATACCTTAATTATTGGCAGCAATGGAAAAGCACTTGAGATAATCAAATCATTTTCAGGTAAAAAGAAGTCGGCTGGTTATCGTTTTGTGGGCTTTATAAATATCTATGATAATTTTAATCCTGAATTGGAAAAAAACTGTCCCAATTTGGGAAATTTTGATGAGATTGAAGAAATTATCACAAATAATAATATTGAAGAGGTTATTGTGGCTATTGAAACTAACGAACATAAAGAATTTGAAAAAATTATCACCATTTTGCAAAGAAGCCCGGCTGCAATTAAAATCATCCCTGATCTTTTTGAAATTTTGATAGGGAAAACAGAGCTGTCTCTATTGGAAGGCACTCCGTTACTCAATGTTTCAAACGATTTAATGCCCATTTGGGAAAAAAATT
>JARGGF010000691.1 GCA_029210905.1 Bacteroidales bacterium
TAAAACGCAGCTTGGAAAGCTGCGCTACATAACAGTCCTGCAAATAACTATGTTATTTGGTTTCAATTACTATGGCTGCAAAATTTCAATTTTAAAAACTGTTTAATAATAAGGTTTTTAAGATTTCTGAAAACCCAATTAAAAACATTAGTTATTATGAAATTTTTAAATTTAAAAGATTATTCGCAAATGTTTTTTGAATAAAGGAAAAAAATGTTACTTTTGCAGTCCGATTTTGAGAATTAAAATATTTAGTGATGAAAAGGACATTTCAACCATCGAACAGAAAAAGAAAGAATAAACACGGCTTCAGAGAAAGAATGGCATCTGTAAGTGGACGTAAAGTTCTGGCTGCACGTAGAGCTAAAGGACGTAAAAAACTAACTGTTTCTGACGAGCCACGTCATAAAAGATAGATATTTATCAAACTTACACATAAAACAAACCCTTCTTTTGATACAAAAGAGAAGGGTTTTCGTTTTGGAAATCAGTGTAAGTCAAAACTAACATCTATACCATATACACACCTGATTGTTTAAACCCTCTTCTTACTTTAATAAAATATCCCCTTTTAATTCATTCGAGAATAATTATTGCAGCCTATTTTGAGTAATTCTAAATGATGCATCAAATTACATTATTTTAGCCTAATCCCAATTTTAATATATTTGCAAACATTTACTAAAAAACTAAATAAGTATGCAAACAAATATATCATCAATTCTATTGGAGAATTTACCTGCAGAATTGAAAGCTGTAAGCGAAAAAATAATAAACGGAAAACGCATTTCTGAAGAAGATGGCATTCTTTTATTTGAGAAAGCTGAGCTTGGCCTTTTAGGAAGCCTTGCAAATATGGTTCGCGAAAGGAAACATGGAGATAAAACCTATTTTAACCGTAATTTTCATATTGAACCTACCAATATTTGCATCTATAACTGTAAGTTTTGTTCCTATGTTAGAAAACAAGGAGATGAAGATGCATGGGAATATTCATTGGATGATGTGCTGCGAATCACCGAATCATATAAAGACAAGCAAGTAACTGAAGTTCATATCGTTGGCGGAGTTCACCCCCGCAGGGATTTGCATTACTACGGCGAAATGATTTCAAAAATAAAACAAGTAATCCCTTCCATTCATGTTAAGGCATTTACTGCAATTGAACTTGATTTTATGATTAAGAAAGCCAAGGTCTCAATTAAAGAAGGATTGGCTATGCTAAAAGAGTATGGCCTTGACTCTATACCAGGAGGTGGTGCTGAAATTTTTGATCCTGAAATAAGAAAAGAAGTGTGTTTTGAAAAATCTACAGCTGATATGTGGTTAAATATCCACCGAACTGCACACCAGGTGGGTATTCCATCAAATGCCACAATTTTATACGGCCATATTGAAAAATACAAACACCGCATTGATCACATGAAACGACTAAGGGATTTACAGGACGAAACTGGTATGTTCAACACCTTTATACCTTTAAAATTTAGAAAAGAAAACAATAAACTCTCACATATTGGAGAAGTAACCACTATTGAAGATTTAAAAAACTATGCTGTTTCGCGATTATTTTTGGATAATTTTGATCACATCAAAGCCTATTGGCCCATGATAGGAAAGCATACTACCCAATTATCACTTTCTTTTGGAGTAGATGATGTAGATGGAACAATTGATGATACTACCAAAATATATTCAATGGCAGGTGTTGAAGACAAATCTCCCACCATGAGTAGTCAGGAACTGGCAGATCTTATTCTTGAAGTAAACAGAATACCTATTGAAAGGGATACATTGTATAATATTGTGAAGGACTATTCCAAATCTGAATCTGTTGAAATTAATTAATTCAGTAGCTAAAATAAAATTAGTCCACTTTTTTATCGAATATTATTTTCTTTAAGAAGAATGAATATTCGATTTTTTTTTTCAATAAAATAGCAATCAACCTGATTATTGAGGCATCCGACAAACTTTTAAGGAAGAACCCGTTGAGTAAAAAACTGATTTACCGTCTTTTTCATATCAAAAGATAAATACATGATATATCTGAAAGCAATTCTGTATTAGCAATTTTTGAAAGATAATTTTATCTTTGCTACCGCATTTATAATATTAGAATCAAAAATTTTTCCAATGGGCGAATTTCGTGAAAACAAATTCATAAAAAAATTAAAGGCTTTTGGTGCTTTTTTAATCACTAAAGAATTTTTAAAACACTTTTTAATTGCAGTGTCAGCTTCGATTGCCTTTATTTTTTTCATCTTTCATTCACTTTCTACTATTACGCACCATGGCGAAGGACTATCCGTACCGGATTTTACAGGTAAAAGTATAAAAGAGGCAAACATTACTGCCAACGAAAGTGATTTGGTGATAGAAGTAATCGACTCAGTATATAATGCACCAGGTAAAAAAGGTACCATCATAGCCCAAACCCCGCCACCAGATTTTAAGGTAAAGAAAGGCAGGACAATACATGTGGTTATTAAAACTTTTAACCCTGAACGCATACTAATGCCAGATTTTACCGGGGTGTCATTAATACAGGCCAAGGCAGATATTGAAACCTATGGTTTAAAAATAGGGAAACTCAAATACGTGCCGGATATTGCCACAAACAATGTGCTTGCACAAATGTTCATGGGCAAAGAAATTGCACCAGGTCAATTAATTGAAAAAAACTCAAGAATAGATCTTATTCTTGGAATGGGAAAATCTAATGAGGTAACTATTGTACCTGATTTACTGGGCACTAACAGAAGCGAGGCAATTCAAAAAGCTACAGATAATTCCCTTAACATTGGAGCAATGATTTATGATGAAACTGTTATTACAACTAATGATAGTATATCAGCCATTGTATGGAAACAATCACCGGTTAAAAACTATCAAACAACCATGGGATCAACTGTAGATTTATGGTTGACATTAGATCCGGGGAAAATCAATACAAATAATGACAGCGAAGGACAATAAATCTAAGCTCCTGTCAGTTTACGAAGTATGAAATACAGATCTACCATTTATTCAATAATTATACTACTTTCTTTCCTTATTTGCGGAACCTTCAATGCTTCAGGGCAAGAAACAATGAACCATATTGTGGGCAACCCGGTATTACAAGACTATTTTCCTCATTATAAACATTTTAAAAGTATTACAGATACCCTGGAACTTCCTTTTTTTGATGATTTTTCTACCTCAGATTTTTATCCAGATCAGAATAAATGGACTGATAATTATGCTTTTATCAATGGCACCTATGCAATAGATCCTCCCAGCCTGGGAGTTGCTACTCTTGATGCTATTGATAATAAAGGTGAATTTTATGATGACGCTGGCTATGGTAACTATTTTTCCGCCGATACCTTAAGCTCGCTTCCAATAAATTTAAATTACCCAGGTGATAATAGCATCTATCTTAGCTTTTATACAGAACCCAAAGGACGCGGAGATAATCCGGAACCAGGAGATACATTGTTTTTAGAATTTTATTCCCCAACAGATACAGCCTGGTCAATGGTTTGGTTCAGGGTATGGGACGAAGAAAACCATCAGGATTTTATTTTTGTGCAAAATATTATCCAAATAAATGAAGATAAATATTTAAA
>JARGGF010000692.1 GCA_029210905.1 Bacteroidales bacterium
AGGTAGGTGGGAAGAGTTTTGGAAAAGTTTTCATCAAATTAATTATAGAAATTGTGCGTAATATTAAAACTGCACCCTAAAAAAATCTTTCCCTCCCAAGATTTTCAAGCCACTACTAAAAGAAAATGAATATGAAAGAATATTTCAACTTTTTATGTGCTTAAAGAAACTATAATATGTCAAAAAATAATAGATATATCGGGTCGTTACCCAAAATCGGAATCAGACCAACAATTGATGGAAGAAGAAATGGTGTAAGAGAATCGCTGGAGGAGCAAACGATGAATCTCGCCAAAGCTGTTGCAATTTTTTTAGAAGAAACATTGCGCCATCCGAATGGAAGTAAGGTGGAATGCGTCATTTCGGATACCACAATAGGAGGTGTTGCAGAAGCTGCAGCTACATCCGAAAAATTCAAACGCGAAGGTGTTGGTGTATCATTAACAGTAACTCCTAGTTGGTGCTATGGCAGCGAAACCATCGACATGGATTCTTTTATCCCTAAAGCAATATGGGGTTTTAATGGCACTGAGCGTCCTGGGGCTGTATACCTTGCAGCAGCTTTAGCCGGACATAACCAAAAAGGATTGCCAGCATTTGGCATATATGGGAAAGAGGTTCAGGATGCCGGCAATAATAACATCCCGGAAGATGTAAAGGAAAAAATCCTTCGTTTTGTGCGTTCAGGACTGGCTGTTGCAAATATGAAAGAGAAATCTTATCTTTCGATGGGATCTGTGTCTATGGGAATTGCCGGTTCAATTGTTGACACAAGCTTTTTTCAGGAATATTTGGGTATGCGCTGTGAGTTTGTTGATATGAGCGAATTTATCAGACGGATTAATGAAAACATATATGATACTGTTGAGTTTGAAAGAGCATTAAATTGGGTAAGAGCTAATTGCAAAGAAGGGAAAGATTACAATCCGTTTGAAAAACAGAAAAGTAAAGAACAAAAAGATAAAGAATGGGATTTTGTTGTAAAAATGACTTTAATAGCTCGCGATTTAATGGTAGGTAATCCGATACTAAATCACTTAGGATTTGGAGAAGAAGCTTTGGGGCACAATGCTATTGCCGGAGGTTTTCAAGGACAAAGACAATGGACAGATCATTTCCCCAATGGAGATTTTATGGAAGCAATACTATGTTCTTCTTTCGACTGGAACGGGATTCGTCAACCTTATTTGCTGGCTACTGAAAATGACAGCTTAAATGCTGTTTCTATGCTCTTTGGGCATTTATTGACGGGAGCTGCCCAGGTATTTTCTGATGTTAGAACCTATTGGAGCCCGGATGCTGTTAAAAGAATTACCGGATATGAATTGGACGGATTAGCTAAACATGGAATTATCCATTTAATAAATTCAGGTTCTTCAGCATTGGATGGCACCGGGGAACAATCTGTAAATGGCAAACCTGCTATGAAACCCTGGTGGGAAATTAACGAACAGGAGGCCCAAATGTGCATCGATAACACCTCCTGGGGAGCAGCCATCAATGAATACTTCCGTGGTGGCGGGTTTTCATCCTGTTTCAAAACAAAAGGGGGCATGCCCATTACACTTTCAAGAGTTAATCTGGTAAAAGGTTTAGGGCCGGTAATGCAAATAGCCGAAGGTTATACAGTAGCATTGCCGGAAAAAGTTCACCAGGAGCTTAATGAACGAACAAATCCAAGCTGGCCAACCACATGGTTTGCTCCAATCTTAACGGGAGAGGGGAATTTTAAAGACGTTTATTCGGTTATGTCGAACTGGGGAGCGAATCATGGTGCTTTTACCTACGGTCATATTGGTGCAGATTTGATTACATTGGCTTCAATGTTGCGTATTCCTGTATCTATGCATAATGTAGATGTAGATAAAATTTACAGGCCTGGTGCATGGTCAGCCTTTGGAATGGATGCTGAAGGTGCTGATTATAGGGCATGTGCAACATATGGACCCTTGTATAAGTAAATGTCATGAAAAAAAAAGCTTTAAAGACTGGAACAAAAGTAGTAGAAAGTAGTTTCGTACTTTCTTTTATCTTAATTACCAGTTTATTTTTTTTGTGGGGTGTGGCAAATGATATGACCAACCCAATGGTTTCTGCTTTTAAAAAAGTGATGCCTGAATTGACAAATATGCAGGCTTCATTTGTTCAACTGGCATTTTATGGAGGTTATGCCACCATGGCTTTTCCAGCGGCACTGTTTATTCGCAGATTTTCCTATAAATCAGGGATTTTGCTAGGCCTTGCGCTTTATGCAATAGGCGCTTTATTATTTTATCCTGCAGCTAAATTTGAAGATTTTGGATTTTTTCTTGCATCACTCTATATCCTCACCTTCGGCCTGGCTTTCCTTGAAACTACTTCAAATCCTTTTATCCTGTCAATGGGCTCACCTGAAACTGCCACCCGCAGACTAAATTTATCCCAAACATTTAATCCTTTAGGATCGTTTGTTGGTATGTTGGTTGCCCAGTTATTTGTGATAAAACTATTAAAATCTTCGGAATATACCCCGCAAACCTACAATATACTTGCAGAAACGGAAAAGGCTGCAATTCGAACTCATGATCTAAATCTCATCAGTACACCTTACATCGCCTTGGGAATATTTATTCTGCTAATATTTTTGTTAGTTGCACTGGTGAAAATGCCAAAACAGCAAACGTCTGACGCACTTTCGATAAAAGAAGCATTAAAAAAACTATTTAGCAATAAGCGATATTACGAAGGCCTGGTTGCTCAAATATTTTACGTAGGTGCACAAATTATGTGCTGGACTTTTATTTTCCAATATGTTGATAATTTAAACAGCGGTAGACCTGAAAATGCCCAACTTACCGCTACTTGGTACAATATGCTGGCTATGTGCGCATTCTTTTTTGGACGGGCATCAAGTACTTATCTGATGAAATTTATCAACCCAGCAAAGCTGATGCTGATTTTTGCAGTTATGGCTATGATGCTTACCATTGGTGTCATCTTTATTGTTGGCCTGCCCGGGCTTTATTGCCTGGTAGGTATATCTGTTACTATGTCGCTTATGTTTCCCACTATTTATGGTCTTGCCCTCAAAGACATGGGTGATGAAGCCAAACTGGGTTCTGCAGGGTTGGTTATGGCCATTGTAGGAGGTGCATTAATGCCTCCTATCCAAGGTAGGATATTAGATATAGGGGGTTCTGGATTTGCAGATAAGTTGTTTTTTGGCTACATACCAGAAGTAAACATGTCGTTTGCATTACCTCTCATTAGCTTTCTGGTGGTTGCTATTTATAGTTATCGATCACTTAAGTATCATAATCATCTATTGTCATGTCATGGATAAATTAACGAATAAATATGTTAGGTTCATATTTATTAAAATACTGAATATTAACTATTTATAGTACTCCTTATTGGAACAACACCTTACAAGTTTTGGTTGACTTATCACTAAATTAAAAAAAATAGTAGGTTAAAAATTTAAATAAATGGAATATATTATTGAAAATAAAGGAGTTAAAAGTGTCCTTTCTGAAGTAAGTGAAATTGCAGAATATTTATGGCAACGAGGCTGGGCAGAAAGAAATGCCGGCAATATATCTATAAACATTGATCATTTAATAGAAGGTGA
>JARGGF010000693.1 GCA_029210905.1 Bacteroidales bacterium
AATACGCCACCTTTTTTTTGCATCCATAAAGGTAAAAAAAACAACCAAATAATCAATCCTTCCAGAGGGATAAATTTTGTAATCGAAACCGATTAATCAAACGCATGGAATGGATGAGGCAGTTAACCAGCTAGGTGTAAGCCCAAAACAAGTGTCCTATACTTATATTGTTTACTTGCTATGACTATGGTCTGGTTCCGTTTGTGGAGGAAATTGTAGTGTTCCTGATGGTGAAATCGCCGAATACAACATTGCCAAAGTAGCTCTATACGACAAACCCCAGCTATTGGAGTCGCTTGGGATATTTGTAAGGAGTTAAATTAATTGCTATTATCCAAAAAGCACCGACATAAACATCGGGTATTTTTAAAATGCCCGATGTTTGTTTTTTTAACCCAGACTAAAGTTAAAAGAATAATAAACCGTTCTTCATCTAAATTCAATAACACACAAAGCGAAAAATTGTATTATATTCGCGGCATCAGATTTGTATACTAACTCAGACTGATTGCACCTGATAACTATGCGCAAATCGAATTTAAAAATTGGGCTGATTTCTTTTATTTTATGCAGTTATTCTATTGTCCTTATTAGCCAAACAAAGGTTGATCCGGAGGATAGTTTGCTTTTGCTTACTAAAAGCCCAGCTGATACCGTAAGGTTAAATGCCCTTAAAAAATTAAGCTGGAAATTGAGGACTACCAACCCGCTGCAGGCATTCGAATATGCATTTGACGCATTAACTCTGGCTGAAAAGCTTGAACGGGGTGAAGATCAGGCAACTATAAACAACTACATAGGCGTTATCGCAATTAAAATAAAATCCTTTGATAAGGCAAAAACACATGTTCTCAAAGCCTATCAGATTGCAGATAGCTTAAACATCATCAATCAAAAAGCCTATGCAAAAAACAATTTAGGGGAAATATTCCATCTCTCAGACCAGCCTGATTTAGCACTTCAGCCACTTAATGATGCAATTGAACTTTTTAAATCAATAAACGATTCTACAGGGCTGGCCTATGCCTACAACCAGATGGGAATGACATTGCTCCGCCTGGGAAAATTTGACGAAGCCTATAAATACCATACACTTGCGTATAATATCAGGTCGCGCTTAAATCTTGCTGTTTATGCAACCAGCGCACTTCAAAACATGGCTATCGATTTAATTGAGGCGGGGAAATATGCCGAAGCAAGAAAAAATTTAGAGTTAATGGACCTGACCCAATTGAAATCAGTTCCATATTTTACCATCCCATACCGTTTGATACTAATAGGCAAAACCTACCAGGGTGAAAAAAACTTTCAGGCTGCCATTCATTTTTATAAAACTGCACTGGAGTATGCCGATTCAGCAAGTTTTTTTGTTGAAAAAAGAGATGCAGCAAAGATGTTGAGTGAACTGTATGATTCCGAAAAAGATTTTCAACAGGCACTGAAATATTACAATATATACAAAGTTGCTGATGACAGTGTAAAAAGTGCTGATTTGATAGATGAATATAAGGCGCTTGAAATGAAAAGAATTTTTGAAGCGCAATACAAATATCTTGAATACAAAATGCAGCAAGATATAGATAATCAGAAAATAAAATTATACTGGAGCAGGGTACTGACTTATAGTATTGGTGCATTTTCTCTTATATTGTTGATACTAATTATCGTTTTGGTGCGTAATTTCAAAACAATTGCAAGAAAAAACAAACTTTTACTGGAGCAAAAAGAAGACATTGAGAACAAAAACAATGAATTACAGGCTCAGAATATACAGATATCAGAACAAAAAGAAGCCATTCTAAAACAACGCGACGAGTTAGCAGTGGCAAATGCAACAAAAGACAAGTTTTTTTCAATAATAGCGCATGATTTACGCGGTCCTGTAGGAAATCTTACAGCTTTCATCAACCTGATTCTTGAAAGTTATCATGACAAGATAAACATGAACCTTATGGATATTTTTGGGGTGTTAAATACATCGGCACAGCAAACATATACCTTGCTTGAAAACCTTTTAACGTGGTCGCAATCGCAAAGTGGTTCCATTCAGTTTAATCCTGTTATTAACAGTTTGTATAGCATTACAGATAACAACATAGAACTTTTAAAACAAAAAGCAGACGAGAAAAAAATAGCAATTGAAAATTTAGTCCCTTCTGACTTAATTACACATTTTGACACACACATGATAGATACTGTATTGCGAAATCTGATAAGCAATGCCTTAAAATTTACAAGTGAAAACGGAAAAATTACCATTAACGGGGCACTTAAAGAGCAATTTATTGAAGTTACAGTTGCTGACAATGGCATTGGTATGACTCAAAATGAGCTGGATCAACTTTTCAGAATAGATGTAAAACATAAAACCAAAGAGGGGACCAATGGCGAAAAAGGTTCAGGATTGGGTCTTATTCTCTGTAAAGAATTTATTGATAAGCATGGTGGTAAAATTTCGGTAAAAAGCGAACCCGGAAAAGGTAGTGAAATAAGCTTCACCCTACCTTATTATACCGAAAAAAACAAAGAGATTGAAGGATCTGGCGAGATAAAATCATAAATATTTTTCGGAATTTAAAATATTTAATATCATCTATTCAGGTAAAAAGTCCTTTAAATATTCTAATAATAAAAATTATTGGCTAACATAGGCATATTTTACCAACTCCTTAAGTGGAAAATAGTCTAAGGTTTTTTCATGGGTTGCTTCAAGCACAACATAAGGCTGCACACCGGCTTTCCACGCTTCTACCCAACGTGCTGCACAAAGACACCATTGATCACCTGGCCGTAAACCTACAAAATTCCATTCCGGTCGGGGTGTGCTCAAATCATTTCCAACTAATTTAGAATACTCTAAAAATTCCCTGGTAACAATAACACATACAGTATGCACACCTGCATCATCTTCACCAGTATTACAACAGCCGTCGCGGTAAAAACCTGTTAATGGTTTATTGCTGCATGGTTTAAGTTCCTCGCCAAATACATTTTTTCCCAATCGTGCCATAATAATAATATTTTAAAATGGTTATAAGTCGTTTTCTTAAAAATTCAATCCATCACTAATTGTATTTATCTTACAATAAATATAAGCGCTGTGATCTGGTGTGAGACCGGATGATTTCCAAAATTAATAAATCTTCATTCTTACAAAATGTGTTGTGAATTGAATGTATTCCCTATTTTTGTATATTTTCGTTAGAAATTCAATGGTATTGCAGACAAACTATTTATAAAGTATTTATAGTTAACATTCCAATTTTAATATTTGTTTTCAAAAATGTAACTATAGCGCTTTTGATTTCTTAAACATAAGGTATTTAATAAGGGACTTCGTTACCGGTATCACTAATGTTATCCGGACAATGCATGACTCACATTTTTAATCCGATTTTTATTGCAACCTGATTCTGAATTATACAATTGATTATTACCCAAATTGAGCGATTATTCGTTAACACTCATGAGAAAAGTTCTGCTCAATCAATTAAGTAAATGTAAGGGTTCCACCTCACCCATTCGGTGGAACACAACATTTTCTAAATCGGTCCGCCTGGCGGATAAGTAAAGCGCTTGTTCG
>JARGGF010000694.1 GCA_029210905.1 Bacteroidales bacterium
AAAAACAGTAGCCCTCTAAACCATGCGATATAAAACATTTTGTTCTATTTTACTGTTTTTTTTCTAGAGGTCTGAATTATCCCTTTCGTCAATCAAACATTAAGTTGCCTTCCGATTTTCAGATATCAAATAGTTCAATATTAGGGGTTCTTCTTGATAGCGAACAAAATTTATGGCTTGGCACAGATGGAAAAGGACTGATAAAGTACAATACCTTAACAAAAAAATATAAAATATACCTTGCTGATAAAACAAGTCCTGGTGCTTTGCAGGATAATGTGATTAGGACTATTTATGAAGATATTGATCATAACATCTGGATAGGGACATACAAGGGCGGGCTTTCGAGATACAATAAAAAAAGTGAAACCTTCAAAACCTTCATTTACAATCCAAAAGTTCCACAGTCTATAAGCTACAACGATGTGGTTTCAATTATCGAAGATAATAAAAAGAGATTATGGGTGGCAACCAATGGAGGTGGATTAAATTTATATAACAATAACAATGAGTCATTTACCAGATTTTCAACTAAAGATTTCATCACCAAAACAACTATTTGCAGCGACTGGTTAACCTGCCTTTTTATTGATAGTAAAGATAATCTATGGATTGGTTCTTTTTGGGGATTAAGCAAATTTGATCCTGAAGAATACCGTTTTAAAAACTATTTTAACAACGCAGATAACCCAAAATCACTTTCAAGTAACATCGTATTTTCAATTAACGAGGATAAATTTGGCAACATTTGGGTTGGCACAAAAATGAGCCTTAACAAATTGAACCTTCAAACAGATGAATTTAAGCATTTTGGGGTAAAGGACGGCCTCCCAAACAATGTCGTTAATTCAATACTTACCGATGATAGCAGTAATTTATGGCTTGCCACCAACAATGGTTTGGCCAGATTTAATTACGAATCAAATGAAGTGAAAAGCTTTTATTACCAGGATGGCTTGGTAAGTAACGAATTCATACACAACTCAAGTTATAAAACACCCAAAGGCCAGTTTCTGCTCGGAAGTGTTTTTGGCTTTAACTCTTTTTTCCCTGATAGTATTAAGGATGCACGTTATTTTCCAAAAGTTTTAATCACTGATTTTAAAATTTTTAATAAATCGGTCCCTATAGGAATAAATAAAGATGGCCGAACAATTCTGGAACAATCAATTACTGTAACAAAGGAAATTGAACTAAACCATTACGACAACAGCTTTTCATTTGACTTTGTAGCCCTGGACTATATCCATCCCGAACAAATACTTTACTCCTGCAAAATGGAGGGTTTTGAAGAAAACTGGAATTATTTGGACCATAAACGCAGATTTATCACTTACACCAACCTGGACCCGGGAACCTACACTTTTATTGTAAGGGCATCCAACAAACTTGAAGCATGGGGCGATAATGATACCCGTATAATTATACAAATAAACCCACCCTTATGGAAAACAGGTTGGGCCTACCTGATTTATTTTATTTTTGCAGTTGGAACAGGATTGTTCTTTTGGAAATTAAATTTTGACAGAATTAAAGCTAAAAACCAGGTCCGTATTGAAAGGATTAAACAAGCCCAGGTTGATCAGTTAAACCAGTCGAAACTGGAATTTTTTACAAATATTTCGCATGAATTTCGCACCCCCTTAACGCTTATCATTGGCCCAATTGAGACCCTTCTTGAAAATGAAAAGTTGGGTGCACAAATTAAGCGTTCACTTAGTATGATGTCGCGCAACGCCCATCGATTGTTACGACTTGTTAATCAATTACTGGATTTAAGAAAAATTGAAAAAGGTAAATTAAAATTACAAGCCCGGCAAACCGATTTAATTAAATTTGTGAGTGAAATTTACGAATCATTTGAAGAGCTTGCTAAACGGAAAAACATAACTTTTCTGTTAGAAAAAAAGACCCAGGAACTTTATATGTATTTTGATCATGACAAATTAGACAAAATTTTATTTAATTTATTATCAAATGCATTTAAATTTACCCCGACAAATGGCACTATAGGCATTAAGATTATAGAGGAACTTGTTGAATATGAAAACTTTTCGAATGGGGCAGTTCATATTTTAGTAAAAGACAATGGACGTGGAATGTCGCCTGAGCACCTTGAGCAAATTTTCGAAAGATTTTACCAATCACCTGAAGCCCTTGGAACAATTCAAAGAGGTACCGGAATAGGACTGTCACTTACTAAAAGTCTTGTTGAAATTCATCATGGGCAAATAAGTGTAGAAAGTCAAAAAGGTGAAGGTAGTATTTTTACCATTAAACTCCCTCTGGGACATGAGCACCTTGCTGCCGATGAAATTATAGCCCCTGAAATCAGTGAACCAATCAACGCAGATGCTCAGCCTGTTGTTCTGGAAGGTTATGAAAATGCAACATTTGGATATTCAAATGGAGAAATGGCCGGTGAAACTGCCCCCCTGATCTTATTAGTAGAGGATAATGAGGATGTAAGGACTTATATTAAAAATGGTTTAGCTGATAAATATCGGATTGCAGAAGCAGAAAATGGCAAAGAAGGTATAAAATCAGCTCATGAACTAATGCCTGATTTAATAATCAGCGATGTTATGATGCCCGAAATGGATGGCATTGCTTTTTGTAAAAAAATAAAAACAGAATTAGTAAGTTGCCATATTCCGGTTATTTTATTAACTGCCAAAACATCAATTGAACATAGGATTGAAGGACTTGAAACTGGTGCAGACTCTTACATTCCAAAACCTTTCAACCCAAAACACCTCTTAATAAGGATTGAAAAACTCATAGAACTCAGACAAAAACTTAAGGAAAAGTTTAAAAATGAATCCGATTTTGAGCCGATAAATATGGCTGTTACCTCAACCGATGAAAGATTTTTAAAAAAAACAATTGAATTGATAAAACTAAAGATAGCTGACACTGAGCTGGGTGTGGAAAATCTGGGTGAAGAAATTGGAATGAGCAGAAGTAATTTACACCGGAAGTTAAAAAGCCTCGTTGGTCAAACTCCCAGCGAGTTTATTCGAACCATCAGGTTAAAACAGGCGGCACATTTACTAAGCAGTGAAGACATCCCGGTTTCCGAAATTGCATATTTAGTTGGTTTCAGTTCACCCTCCTATTTTGCCAGCTGTTTTCATAAACTTTACAGTCTCACTCCTACTCAGTATAAGGAAAAACATGGGGAACATTGATAATATAACTTTCGCTTTCTTTTTTCATCTTTTTTTAGCACCAAAGGTGCGTTATCATCAGCCCTGGGCGCAAAGCCCATTGCCGTCAAGCTAAAACTTGTAAAATGTAGATAATAAGATCGTTATACCTGTTTGGATAGAGACTATTTTTTTACATAATAAGAAGGGGGTGCCCTTTCTAATTTTATTAAAATATTTTCTTGTAGGACGCGTAAAATATTCTCTTTCGAGAACCTGCAGAAAACAGCAGGAGATACAGGCTTTTATAAGAGGAAGAGTGATTTTACCCCTGAAAAGTTCTTTGATTTACTGCTTTATTGCGCAGCAAGCCTAGATAATATCAGCCTGGAGGGTGCGGTAACAAAACTTTCGGAATTTTACAGGATTGAT
>JARGGF010000695.1 GCA_029210905.1 Bacteroidales bacterium
AACTGAATTTCGTTACTTTTGAAAGTTACCGATATTGTATCAAATTGATTTTCAGATGTTTTAACAAGTCCCTTGTTTTGCGAACAAGCAGTAAAAACCATTGCAGATCCAATTCCAAATAACACCCAAAAGAATATTTGTTTTAAATAAGTAAGCTTCATACTTAACAAGTTTTTTTATTATATTTTAGAAACAAATTTATTTAAATAATGTTCAACAGATTAAATAAAAATAAATCGTTGTTCTTTTGTTAGAAATATATTAATTAACTCTGAAAGGTCTTGTAGCCAGGATAACCTGGAAGATACATCTGATTCTGCCAGAGTTATGTTTCCTAAAATAATTGATATTAAAAAACAAACAACGATTCAAAATATATTGGGAGACCTCTCCTGTTTCAGAAGTTCCTGTTTTGATTTTGACATTTTCGAAACTACCAAATTGTATGAATCATCTATCCAGGATTGAATTGTTTTTATATCAATTGAACCATCTATTTCAACAGTATTCCAATGCATTTTGCTCATGTGGTAACCCGGTTTAACTGCAGCATACTGTTCCCTTAACTCAACAGCTTTTTCCGGATCGCATTTTAAGTTAATACTTAAAGGTCCATCTAAATTTCCCAGGGCGAACATTTTATCCAATACTTTCATTACCAACGTATTATTATCAAATGGAAAGGTCTCCTCTACTCCTTTCTTAGAAATACAATATTCTCGGAATTCTTCTATATTCATTTTTGGTGGTGTTTACGATTTTTATTTTCATTACAATAAGCTAGCTCGTTGTTGAAAATGCATCTTTAATATGTCTTAAATTAAATTTTCCATTATTGATTACGATAAAAATTATATCGAACTGCGCTTCCATATCAATTTCATATTTTTCGATATAGGCATTGGTTGCATCAATAATAAAACGTTGCTTTTTTTTAGTCACAATTTCATTCAAATTTTCCACAAAATTAGTTGCACGTGTCTTAACTTCAATGGCTATCAATAAATTATTAAACGTAGCAATTACATCAAGTTCGAGCTTTTTATACCTCCAGTTTTTTTCCAATATCTTATACCCATTTTTAATAAGGTACCGTTCAGCAATTTCCTCTCCTTTTTTCCCAAGGAGATTGTGTTCCGCCATTTTATCTATATTTTTACAACTATTTCAATAGAAAACTATTATTTTTACAAAAAGTGAAAATAAAAAAACCCCATTTAAAAATGCAAACCTTCTTTCGTTTCATTTTCCTTATTCCATTGTTATCTATTATAATCCCGGTTTTTTGCAATGCCCAGAATTTTGAAGGTGAAATAGTTTTTATTAAAGAAACAAAACAAGATACCACTTATTACGCCTATAAAATTAAGGGAAATAAATTAAGAATAGAAGAACTGGATCAAAAACTTCAATTAATAAATTATATGCTGGTAGATATCAGTGCTAAAAGTGTAATTGCCCTAAATACGAAAAGAAAATTATATGTTGAAATACCAGTCCGCTCAATTGAAAGCAACAATGATACAAGTAATTACAAGGTAATTAAAACGGATAATTACAAAAGTATAAAAGGTTTCAAATGCTATCAATGGAGAGTACAAAATAAAAAAGAAGATACTGAAATTGCCTTTTGGGTATCAAATCAAAATTTTCATAACTTTTCAGACTTTCTTAAATTATTAAACAGAGATGAAAAAAGTTCTGTATACTATTTGCAGATACCCGATTCGCAAGAATTTTTTCCATTATTATCTGAAGAACGTTCCTTGTTAAGGGAATGGCGAATGTGTCTTAAAGTTGTAAATATTGAAAAAAAAACATCTTTCGCCAAGTCTGTTTGAAATACCCCAGGGTTATAAGCTGTTCCGAAAGAACTAACAAAAGCTATTTTTAAAATTAATTAACTAAGTTACCGAAAGAAAGGGCAGATTTATTAAATTTGCGGTTCTTTTTATAGCAATAAACTAAGTTAATATATAGATAATCAAGCTCATGGATAAATTCAAACGATATTTAGTTACCTCAGCCCTTCCTTATGCAAACGGCCCGGTTCACATCGGACATTTAGCCGGCGTTTATATTCCCTCAGATATTTATGTAAGATATTTGCGTATGCGTGGGCGCGATGTGGTTTGGGTTTGTGGTTCTGATGAGCATGGGGTGCCTATTACCTTAAAGGCAAAAAAGGAAGGCAAAACTCCACAGCAAGTTGTTGATTATTATAATGATATTATAAAAAAGTCGTTTGAAGATTTTGGAATTTCGTTTGATATTTATTCGCGTACAAGTTCTAAGGTACATTACGAAACTGCTTCGGAAATATTTAAGACCATATACAACAAAAATGGCTTTATTGAACAGACCACTGACCAATACTTTGATCCTGAAGCTAAGCAATTCCTGGCTGACCGTTATATCACCGGAACCTGTCCGCATTGTGGCAATGAAAAAGCTTATGGCGACCAATGCGAGAAATGCGGCACTTCACTGAGTGCTACCGATTTAATTAATCCAAAATCGGCAATTAGCGGAGCCGAGCCTGTTTTAAAATCAACAAAGCATTGGTTCTTACCACTCGATCAGTACGAACCTTTTTTAAAAGAATGGATACTTGAAGGCCATAAAGAATGGAAGAGTAATGTTTACGGTCAGTGCAAATCATGGATTGATCAGGGTTTGCAGCCACGTGCTGTAAGCCGTGATTTGGACTGGGGCGTACCTGTGCCTGTTGAAAATGCTGAAGGAAAAGTATTGTACGTCTGGTTTGATGCCCCAATTGGCTATATATCAGCAACTAAAGAACTGACACCAGATTGGGAAAAATACTGGAAAGATAAAGAAACTAAAATGGTTCATTTTATTGGAAAAGATAATATTGTTTTCCATTGTATCATTTTTCCATGTATGTTAAAGGCCGAGGGTTCGTTTATTTTACCGGAAAATGTGCCTGCAAACGAATTCCTGAATCTCGAAAATGATAAAATATCAACTTCCAGAAACTGGGCAGTCTGGTTGCACGAATACCTCGAAGAATTTAAAGATCAGCAGGATGTGTTGCGTTATGTTTTAACTGCAAACGCACCTGAAACCAAGGACAACGACTTTACCTGGAAAGACTTTCAGGCAAGAAATAATAATGAATTAGTAGCTATTTTAGGCAATTTTATTAATAGAACTGTGGTACTTACCAATAAATATTACGAAGGCAAAGTACCCCATAAAGGCAGCTTAACTGCTGATGATAAAGAGGTTATAAAACAAGTTCCTGAAATAAAAAACAAAGTTGAAAACAGTGTTGAAAACTACCGGTTCAGGGAAGCCTTAAAAGAAGCCATGAATCTTGCCCGGCTTGGAAATAAATACCTGGCTGATACTGAACCCTGGAAAGTAATTAAAACAGATCCTGAGCGAGTTAAAACAATAATGGCTATTTCACTTGATATTACCGCAGCCCTAACAATAATTTTAGAGCCTTTTTTGCCATTTTCAGCAAAAAAAATAAGGGAGTTTCTGAATATTGAACAATTAGGCTGGGATAAACTAGGTGATAGTGAATTATTGTCAGTAGGACATCAGATT
>JARGGF010000696.1 GCA_029210905.1 Bacteroidales bacterium
TCTTTCTCTGCAAGAAGATCGTAGTCAGCTAACTTTAGTATTTCCAACTCACTTTCATCTTCCACAAAAATAAATACATCTTTAATTTCTCCAATATCTTTACTGGTACTAAGAAATATATCCCATGCCGTGTAACATTTATTCGGAGAAAGCTTTGTAAGCATAGGTACTTTATTCAACCTTGGATAAGCAATACTTTTACCCAAGCCACATAGTTCATCAATTAAATATAATGGGTTTGTGCCATTGTCCATGATACCTTCATTAGGCGCAAACTGAATAAAATAGGTTTTTTCAGAAGCAGTTTGATCATCAGGATCAACATTACCAGCTGCACTCTTTGATTCTGAACGATCAATTCCTTTTAGAATTTGTTCTACCTTTGCTAGTAAAATATCGTGATTTTTTTTAATCATTTTATCTTTTAAAGCTTCTGGATGAAGGAGGCTTCTTAGATGATCAACCGACGAAAAAGTTATACTTAATAATTCTTCGGTAAGATTTAAATTATCATTTCTGACCTCATCATAAATGGTTTCGAGATTATGAGTAAAATTACTTATTGCCTCAAAGCCAAACATCCCTCCACCCCCTTTAAGGGAATGCATTATTCGAAAGACGGCAGCAATCAATTCTTTGTCGTTTGGTTTTTTCTCAAGCGTCAGCAAAGATTCCTCAAGATTGTTAATTAGATCTGTTGCCTCTTCAATAAATTTTTTTTGAAAATTATCCATCAGATATTCATTTTAGTTCTGAAACTATTACGGGTTTATTTTATTAACCTAGCGAGCCATATTCTATTCAGGCCATAAAAAGCAGAAGTTCTAATTTTATCTCATCACCTTATTAATTGCTGCTAAAAGTTTTGCAGGTACAAATGGTTTGATAATCCAACCTGTTGCTCCGGCATCTTTTGCCTCAATTTTTTTGTCACGTTGAGATTCAGTTGTCAAAAATAAAATAGGAATTCTTGAATAAGCATCAATCTTCCTGACTTCTCTTATTAATTCAATGCCATTCATGTTTGGCATGTGCAAATCGGTTAGTAAAAGGTCAATTACTTTACCGTCAAAATGCTTAATGGCATCTTGTCCATCAATGGCTATAATCACTTCATAGCCAGCATTTTCTAATGTAAAGCTTACTACTTCTCGTATACTTTCAGAATCGTCGACAATTAAAATTGTTTTTGCCATAATCTACTTAATTATTTTTCTTTTATTAGAGTTTCTTTAAAACTTTAGTGAATCCAGTATTTTCAACCAGTTCTGAAATATCTTTTGGTAAATCAATTTTGAACTTAATTTTTTTCTTATTTCTTTCACACGTTTTTTTGAATGATACCAGAAGTTGCAGACTAGCCAAGTCAAATACGGTCATATCATTAAGGTTGATTTCAAACTCATGATAGTCCTTTTCTATAGTTTTTAATTTTGGCAATAGTTCGGCCAAATTATTGACTCCCAAATCGCCACCAAGATATAATCTCACCACTTTCTCACCTTTTTGAGGCTGGTTCATTTTGAATTTAATTTCTCTCATAAATTCAATAGTTAAAATATTTTGTTAAAAAAATTCAATATCATCATCTTCTTCTTCAGCAGCAATTTCCTCTTCATGCATGTCATGTAATACCCGTCCATGTATAGTCCGTTGACTTTTCATAGTATATCTATTCTTAAGACTTTCCAAATCATAAGCGCCATCTTCAGGTTTTGCAGAAGAATCTGATTTTATAGTTAAATAGATATTATTTAATTCAAGAATTATCTCTTCAATAACTTGTTCAAAAAAATCATAATATTTTACTTTTTCTATCGAAGATTGTATATCCACTGCCAGCTGTCCTCCTAAATCGCCATTTATTTCAAGAATTTCTTCAACCTGGGCATTGTCGGAATTTAAAATTTTAACCACCGAAAAAATACTTTCTGAAAATTTTTGCAGGTTTGTTTTAAATTTAGACTCAAAACTGTTTTCAACCAATGTTTCGAGCAGGAGGGTCTCATCTTCAGCAATTTTAAATTGTTTGCTCATTAAATCAAAATCTTCACGAATAGCCTTACTAATCTCACTTAGTTGTTTTCCAAGCTTATAAATTTCAGGTAATTTTTTCTCTTTGGGCTTTAAGATATCGAAAACTTCTGCCATGCCTGTTTTAACAATATCAAACTGACTAAGAATTTTTTCAAGTTCTTTCCTAAGATCAGAAACTGAGCCAACAATTACTTTTACTTTATTACTAAAGAGCTCTCCATCGGCGCCAAACTTATTAATTAATTGTACTGATTTTTCAAGGTTGGCTTCAATTTCCCTGAAGTGAGAACTGCCTTGGCTTGGGTGATGTCCGGAGAAATCGTTACACATTTCTGATACGGCCTTCATATCATCTCCAATTTCAAGAAAATTTATAGTTATTTTCTCAATAGCGTCCTGATATTCCTGGTTGGTATGAATGAGTTGGGCTACCTGCACTCCTGCGATATCCCTTATCTGTAAAAATTGTGAAGTATGCTCTGCCAGCAAAGCCTTTGTATCCTTAAAGTCAAAGGAGTTTAATTCATTAATTATCTCTTTATGAGTGTTTTGTACATGTTCCATTTTTTGCCTGATAATATCATGGAACTGTAAATTTGTAATTATCTTACTGATATTTTCAAAATAGTCTTCTGTTTTTTTTGTCAGTAAGGGCATTTGAATGGATGCCTCCTGATACTTAGCAGACAAGATGGTTACACTTGATTGAACTTGTTCAAGAATTGTATCTAAAGTAATATTTTGTTGTTCTTTTAGCTGCCCAAAAAAGGATTGAATAGATACAGCTAAAGCTTTAAGTCTGGTCATGTTGGCATCAAACAAATCGTATACCTCCTTAATAGACTTGATTTCCTTCATCAAAACATCAGCTTTTTCAATAATGATGTCTTCCTGCTGGTAAGTGAGGTTTAACTTTAAATTTGCAAGTAGAAAGTTTAAAGTCATTATATTCTGATTAATATTCTTAATCGGAATTATCATCGAATTAAACAAGCCTTGAAGCGTTTCAATTACTTTAGAACCTTTAATTACACTTGAAGAAAATCCTTCGATTTGAAATTTTAATCCAGTATGAAAAGTATCTAATTTTTTTAATAAATAGTTCCTGTCTTTCCCTGCCAGTATGTCAAATAGTTTCTTAGCATTAACAGATATTTTTTCAGCTAACTTATAATTCTCTTTTAAATTACTGTTCAAGGTTAAAAAATCTTTCGCTGAAGATTCATTTAAGGCATTGATTTTTACATCTATATCTGACAAAAGAATGATTATTTCCTTAATTGATGCCTCACTTAGTGAAAGGTTATTGCTTCCGGAATTCGTATCTTCGCTCATATGCACTATGCTTGTCTTTCTTAAATATCTTGATAAATATACAAATTATTTCTACAAATTAAGAACATAAAATTCATAAAAGTACTCAAAACATTGCTAATTATGTTCAATTATTATTCCACAATTAGTGAATAGCTACATTTACAAAATAAAAAGTTAATTATTTGACAGAAACAAAGTATGAAAATAGAA
>JARGGF010000697.1 GCA_029210905.1 Bacteroidales bacterium
ATTGTTCACGCTCTAAAGCATATTCATAGGCTTCGCGGTAAGCAGCTTCACACAGGCCAACTCCTTGAGCTCCAATACCTAATCGGGCAGAGTTCATCAGCGACATTACATACTTGATCAAACCCATTTTACGGTCGCCCACTAATTTGGCAGGGGCGTTGTTATAAACCAGTTCGCAGGTGGGCGAACCCTTTATACCTAATTTATTTTCAATTCTACGAACCTTAACTGCATCAGAAGTCCTGTCGTATAAAAACAAGGATAAACCACGGGCATCTCCTGTTCCTTCTTCAGAACGCGCCAAAACTAGCGATATATCAGCATCACCATTGGTAATGAATCGTTTAACTCCATTCAGGTACCAGGTGTCAGTTTGTGGGTCGTAATTAGCTGCGATGCTACCGCGCAGTTGAACGGCTTGTAAATCGGAACCTGCATCAGGCTCGGTTAATGACATAGCTGCTGTGGCCCCTTTATTAAACCTGGGCAGAAACTCATCTTTTAAGGCTTCTGAAGCAAATTCATGAACTGTTTCTGCACAATCCTGCAAACCCCATATGTTTTCAAAGCCTGCATCTGCTCTTGCTACCAACTCTGCTGACATAGTAAATGCGGTTAATGGAAAGTTTAAGCCTCCATATTTTCTTGGAAGAGACATTCCAACCAGGCCTGCTTTTGTAAGTACGTCATAGTTTTCCTGTGTTCCTCTTGCATAAACAACATGATTGTCAACCACTTGAGGGCCATCATGATCCACTGATTCTGCATTAGGAGCTATTACGTTTGCACAAATATCCCCAACAATTTCCATTACTTTGTCATAGCTGTCCATGGCATCTTCAAAGTTCTGGGGGGCATAATCATACTCATCTTTATCGCGATAGTTCATTTCCTTTAGTTCCACTATTTTTTTCATTAGTGGGTGGTTAAGATGAAATCTTAAATCTTCGTTGTCAGTATAAAAATTCGCCATATCTCGACTATTTTGAGTTCTCTTTATAATATTTAATTAATTTGGGGATTACTACGTTCAAATCGCCAACTATATTATAATCAGCAATATTACTAATAGGTGCATGCTCATCGGTATTGATGGAAACAACCATGGCCGATTTATCCATTCCAACGCGGTGCTGAACTGCTCCGGATACTCCGCAGGCAATATATAATTTTGGACGTACTGTAACACCAGTTTGTCCTACTTGCCTTTCGTGTTCAATAAACCCAGCATCAACTGCTGCACGTGTTCCTGCCACTTCACCACCAAGTACACTTGCCAACTGGAATAGTTGCTTGAAATTTTCTTTTGAACCAACTCCATAACCACCGCAAACAATAATTGAGGCTCCTTTTATATTCACCTTGCTCTGTTCAATATGTCTTTCAATAATTTCTACAACAAAGTCCTCATCTTTAACATATTGCGAAACATCAAGGGTTTTAATTTCCCCGGTATAATTTTGATCAAAAACTTCCATTTTCATCACCCCTTCACGTACAGTTGCCATTTGTGGGTGCATATCAGGATTAATGATGGTTGCAATAATATTCCCTCCAAAGGCAGGACGGATCTGATACAATAAATCTTTATATTCTTTATTGTCTTTTTTTACGTAATGATCACCAATTTCCAGGCTGGTACAGTCTGCGGTTAATCCACACTTTACTGCAGAAGCTACCCGGGGTGCCAGGTCCCTGCCTACTGAACTTGCTCCGAAAAGAACAACTTGCGGGCTATTTTCTTTCAATAATTTTGAAACTATTGAAGTATGCGGTAAGGTGGTATAAGGTGCCAATCGCTTATCATCAGCCTTATGTATTACGTCTACGCCATATTTAAATATCTGATTTTCAATAAAATCAAGATTGCTTCCAATCACAATTGCTTCCAGCTTGCATTTCAGTCTTTCGGCCAGGGTTTTTCCTTTTGTTAAAAGTTCCAGGCTTACATCTACTACTGAATTATCTTCTAATTCACAATAAACAAATACGTTTCTCATTGCTATGTTTATAATTAGTCAATTGGTTACCCAATTGTATGATTTTCCATTAACTCTTTGATAAAACTGTTTATGTCAGTATTAGAATCAGTTAATACTTTTGATTCTTTTGCCTGCAAAACAATGTTTTCAATATTTTTCACCTTTGTAGGTGAACCAGACAGACCCAGCAATTCAATGTCAGCTTTGATATCCTCAACAGTCCAGATTTGGATCTTCAGATATGCTCTATTATTAACCAAGGCTTTTTCATCCTCACTGGCTTCATCCAATTCAATGGCCGTTTTAGCATATTTAAACTTCATAAGATGTTTGGCATTTCGCGGACGACAATCTGCTGCAGAGCTATGAACTGTAATTAGAGTAGGCATTGGCGATGAAACCGTTTCAACTCCGTTTTCTAACCTGCGTTTGATGGTCACTTTTTGGTCGTTAATTGATACAAGTTCCTCAGCATAAGTTATTTGAGGGATATCTAATTTTTCGGCAACTTGCGGGCCAACCTGTGCAGTGTCTCCATCAATCGCCTGGCGCCCAGCAATTACAAGATCGTAATTTCCTATCTTTTTTAATGCTTGCGAAATAGCATAAGAGGTTGCAAGCGTATCAGAACCAGCAAATTTTTTATCTGTTATTAAAATACCATTATCAGCACCACGATACATGCCTTCTCTGATAATTTCAGCTGCCCTGGGTGGTCCCATAGTAAGAATAGTGATTTCAGTCTTGGGGCTTAGGTCTTTAATCCGCAATGCCAGTTCCAGGGCGTTCAAATCTTCGGGATTAAAGATGGCAGGTAACACAGCCCGGTTCACTGTACCGTCTTCCTTCATAGCATCTTTACCAACATTCCTGGTATCCGGAACTTGCTTAGCAAGTACTACTATTTTAAATCCTTTCATTCTGTAAAATATTTTTTTAGCATGCAAATATAAAATTAAAATATGCTTTTGCTGAGTGCTTGTCTAATTAAGAATCAGTCTAAATAACACCATATACATGAATTCCTAATTTTCAGCAAATTAACTCAGGATCAATGAATTGTATGCAAGCATAAGAATTAGGAACTTACAAGGAAAATTATTTAAACCTTACTATATCTGAAGTACAAATGTTATTTAATTTTTGTTATTTTTGCACTGATATAAAGCAAACATATAAAAATGATTGAATATTTTTTGATCTTAATAGAAATATATCTATTTTTGCAAGCCAAAATTTGAAGAAAATAGTTAAATATATATCAAAATGAAAAACGGGATTCATCCAGAAGATTATAGGCTAGTTGCTTTTAAAGATATGTCAAATGAACATACTTTTGTTACCAAATCAACAGCAAGAACTAAAGAGGAAATTGAAATTGATGGTGTAAAATATCCGTTAATTAAATTGGAGATTTCAAATACCTCACATCCATTTTATACTGGTAAAATGAAACTTGTCGATTCAGCAGGTCGTATTGATAAGTTTATGAATAAGTATAAAAAACATGTAAAGAAAGAAGAATAGACAAAACTATTCAGTTTATATTCCAGAGCTTCGATTTTTCGAAGCTTTTTTGTT
>JARGGF010000698.1 GCA_029210905.1 Bacteroidales bacterium
TAACAAATAAACCAGTTAAGCTTACTTTGACTCGTGAAGAATCTATCCGCCTGCACCCAAAACGACATCCTGTTTTTATGGACATTGAACTTGCAGCAAATGATGATGGTAAATTAACTGCCCTCAAATTAAGAGCTGTTGGTGATACCGGTGCCTATGCTTCTGTAGGTGCAAAAGTAATGGAACGTGTTGCCGGTCACGCCGCTGGAGGTTACTTTATACCTGTTGTAGATATTGAAGCTAAAACTGTATATACCAACAACATACCAAGTGGTGCTATGCGTGGTTTTGGCGCCAATCAGGTGGTGTTTGCACTCGAAAGTTGTATTGATGAAATCTGTAAACAGGCAGGTTTCGACAGATGGAAGTTTAGGTATGACAATGCTTTGGTTGATGGATTAAGCACTTCAACAGGGCAAAAGGTTTACGGGGTTGGAATCAGGGCCTGCCTGGAAGCTTTGAAAGATGATTTTTATAAAGCAAAACATGTAGGAATTGCTTGTGCAATAAAAAACTCCGGGGTTGGAAATGGCATGGTGGATGAATCCATGGTAAAAATTGAAATTGTTTCGGAAAACAAAATCCGTTTGCACCATGGCTGGACAGAAATGGGGCAGGGTGTACATAACATGGCCTTGCAAACCCTGTGCGAAGAAACAGGATTAAATCCTGACTGGATTGAGGTAGTTGTTGATACTCAGGCTCAAATAAAAACAGGTATGACCACCTCATCGCGCGGCACTGCCCTGGTTGGACTTGCAATAATAAATGCAGCCAAAGGCCTGAATGAAGATTTGTCAAAAAACATTTTAAAAGAATTAATTGGAAAAACTTACAGTGGACAGTTCACCTGCGATTGGACCAACAAACCAGGAGCAGCGGTAAAAGAACAAATAATCCACTACTCTTATGGATATGCAGCTCAATTGTGTATATTGGATGAAAAGGGTGAAATAGAAAAAATTGTGGCCGCTCATGACGCAGGTAAAATAATGAACCCAATGCTTTTTGAGGGACAAATAGAAGGTGCTGTGCACATGGGTTTGGGTTATGCCTTAACAGAAGATTTGCCAATGGAAAACGGCTTTTTAAAAAGCGATAAACTAAGCAATCTTAAAATCCTGAGGGCAAATCAAACACCTGATATTAAAGTAATTGGAGTAGAAGTTAAAGACCCTGTAGGCCCATACGGTGCCAAAGGAATTGGCGAAATAGGCCTGATACCAACTGCAGCTGCTGTTGCCAATGCCCTTTCAGACTTTGATGGGATAAGGAGGGTTAGATTACCAATGAAGAGAAAATAGGTATTAGATGTTAGAAATTAGAAATTAGGGCTAAGTTCTAAAAATAACAGCAAACATTGTAAATTTAACAATAGATTTACTCAAAGATTTTTTTAACAAAAAATGAATTGCCCACGGCTGATTGATGAGCTTGTCGAATCACAGTCATGGGTAAATAATTAGATGAAATTTGGCTTTAGCCGAACAATTTTTTTCTATAAAATTAAAATAAACAATATTTGGGTTTAATTTCGGCTAAAGCCGGATTCTTTGTCATATTTAAACCCACTGGCTAAAGAGGCTGTGTGAATATAGTAAAAAAATAACTAGGCCTGGCATTTATGCCAGGTATAAAATTAACACGAGTATCTGGGCTTTAGCCCAAATGTCTGATTGTTAGGCTAAAGCCAAATGGATATTTATCTTGATCACCGGGCTAAAGCCCAGTGCTATTCAAAAAAGGCCTTTATAATTCAGTTTTCACACAGCCTCTAAAGCCAGTGGCAATTCAATTATCTTTATAACAATTTGAAATTGCGATAGTAAATAGAACTTAGCCGAAATTAGAAATTAATTCCTTGTAATTATCTAAATTACAGAACATTAAGCATTATCAAGAACATATTATAAAGAAGCAATGAGACTGCGACTGCACCTGCAACTTTTCGCCTGCTTTTGCCTTCAAAAAATTAACCAGTGAAAAAACTCTGCGATAATTTGTATATTAACCCCCTAAAACCTAACTCACTAATTATATGTTTAATAAGGATAAAATTGAACTGCTTAACAGCAAAATCAAAGAAGCAATATTGGGTGGCGGCCATGATAAAATTGAAGCCCAGCACAAAAAGGGAAAACTGACTGCACGTGAAAGAATAGAAATACTTCTTGATAAAGGCTCATTTCAGGAATTAGGGATGCTTGTTACACACAGATCCTCAGATTTTGGGCTCGAAAATCAAAAAATATTTGGCGATGGGGTAGTAACCGGTTATGGTACTATTGATGGGAGATTAGTTTACATTTTTTCTCAGGATTTTACAGTTTTTGGAGGTTCACTGGCTGAAGCTTATGCAGAAAAAATAGTTAAGATTATGGATTTGGCCATGAAAAATGGTGCCCCCATAATTGGGATAAATGATTCAGGTGGTGCACGTATCCAAGAGGGAGTAGTTTCTTTGGCTGGTTACGCCGATATTTTTTATCGAAATACCCTTATATCGGGCGTAGTTCCTCAATTATCAGTCATAATGGGGCCTTGCGCAGGTGGAGCTGTATACTCTCCGGCAATTACCGATTTTAACTTTATGGTGGATCAATCATCATATATGTTTGTTACCGGACCAAATGTGGTGAAAACAGTAACACATGAAGAAGTTAGTTTTGAAGACCTTGGCGGTGCACAGACCCATGCCACAAAATCAGGTGTGGCGCATTTTGTTGGTGAAAATGAGCTGGATACTTTATTACAAATTAAACGGCTATTTGGTTATTTGCCTCAAAACTGTGAAGATTTGCCTCAAAATTTACCTTATCAAACCAGGGATGAATTAAAACCCGAATTAAATGCGATAATTCCGGAAAATCCAAATCAACCCTATGATATTAAGGAAGTTATAACAGAGGTAATTGATGAAAATTCATTTATGGAGATACATAAAGAATATGCACAAAACATTGTAGTAGGATTTGCCCGGCTCGCCGGACGGAGCATTGGAATAGTTGCCAATCAACCTGCCTTTCTTGCCGGAGTGTTAGACATCAATTCTTCTAAAAAAGCAGCCCGCTTTGTCCGTTTTTGCGATGCATTTAATATTCCTTTGTTAGTTTTTGAAGATGTACCCGGATTTTTACCAGGAACCGACCAGGAGTGGAATGCAATTATTACCAACGGGGCCAAATTACTTTATGCGTTTTCTGAAGCTACCGTGCCCAGGGTTACCGTAATTACCAGAAAAGCATACGGTGGAGCTTATGATGTGATGAACTCAAAGCACATAGGGGCAGATTTGAATTACGCCTGGCCAACCGCTGAGATAGCTGTAATGGGTGCAAAAGGGGCTGCTGAAATAATATTCAGAAAGGACATACTATCCTCCGATAACAAGGAGCAAAAACTTAAAGAAAAAGAACAGGAATATAACGACAAATTTGCTAATCCATATATTGCTGCTGCCCGTGGTTACATTGATGAAGTAATAAAACCAGAACAAACCCGGGAAAAACTAATTGCTGCCTTTAAAATGCTGGAAAATAAAGTGGATAAATTACCAAGAAAAA
>JARGGF010000699.1 GCA_029210905.1 Bacteroidales bacterium
CACCCAGATCCCTTTAAATGGCGTTAAATCCACTTCATAGAGTGTTTCCTGGCTTAAATGCTCAGCATACCTTAATTCAAGCTTATCAGGGCTTCCTTTTCTGGCAGTTAAAGTAAATAGAGGCATACCTTCTTCTGATCCACCAACAGCTTTTAATTGGTGCAAATGTGTAAAGCCTGATGATGCCTGAAAATTGGCATCAATTTTAAACTTCCATTTGTACTCAACTGTTTCGCCTTCAACACCAATTAAATTTGCTGGTGATTCGGAATAGGTTTTAATTTCGTTTCTCTGTCTGTCAAAGTTGATACACCTGTCATTATCGGGTGTTTTATGTATATGAAACCTGAAAACGTAAGCATTTAAATCTGCATCAAAAACCATATCAATATGATCACCAAATTCAGGGTGGCTGCAGTCTGGTGTTTCGATAGGGTTGGCTCCCGGAGCTAATACAGAAGTTATTAGTTCATAGGTGTTTCCATTTTCCGTAGCATCAAGCAATACTTGTGAATAGCTGTAGGGAAGAAAAGATATTATTAGAAGAATTAAATATAGTTTTTTCATGTATTTATACTTAACAGCAAATATTACGTTATTGGTATTTAAAAAGCACTGCCAGCATCAAATTTTGACAGAATAGCTAAGTTAATTATTTATTAATCAGCTTATTAAGAGCAAACTGGCAGGCTTAAAAGATTGTTTAATATACCAATTTCTGTTTTAAATATTTCTCAACCAAAATCTCACCTGAGTTTGAAATTGCATTTTCACCATGTTTGTTGTTTTTTTCACCCCACAATATGGCAATATATTTTGTTGGATTCGAATTAAATTCGTTTTTGGATATTTCAACATTGACTATCCCCCTTGTTTGCAGCAATATTTTGCTTTTCTCCAGACCTCCACATTTAGTAAATTTACTGTTTTTAACAGTTAAACAGCCCCCAATGGTTGATTCATCATAACCACCTCTGTAAAAATTGATTACATTGCTTTGAATATTCTCAAAATCGCAATTTTCAAAGCTGACCACTTCTGCATTATAATCTCCTTTATCGTCAGTTTCGGCTGCCAGTTCAATTCCATTTTTGCAGTTTTTAATTGTTGTGCCCAAAAATATAATACTGTCAGCCATTGAACCTTTATAAGCAAACAACAACTTCTCAAATTGGCTTATTTCACTTTTTGTAACACGAATTTTATAAATATTTGACATGTTTTTTTCCAATGGAGCAAAAGCATATTGTTCATTTTCACCCGACAGTATAATATTTTCCAGGATGAGGTCGCCGTTTGGGGCCATTTGAAATGCCGGACTGTTTTTAGCTCCACTATAAATAATTTTAGCTTTATTGTTTTCGTCTTTTGAGCGGATACTTATTCGTTTGTTAATTACTAAAGGGGCCGAAATTTGAATTTCACCAGTTAATTCAAGAATATCGCCATTTTTTGCATTAGCAAGTTTTTCAACAATATCTGTTTTAGTTGACGAAACAGATATAATTTCAGGATTTCTCTTCTGTTTATCATTTGAGTACCAATTAGCGCCGTATCGTTTTTTATCAATCTTAAGCAAACTTATTTCAACAGGAGGAACAATCGCGCCAATAAAATTCTTTTTTGATCGGTCTTTGCCAAATAAATCTTTTTGAATGTTTTCGAAATCAAACCCAAGATAAACATTCTCAAAAAGTGCGTCCTTGTTTTCTTCAGGTGCATAGAAATATTCACTTAATTGATTCAGGCTTAATGATTTACTGTTGATACCTTCAATTTTAAGGGAGTCATTAATCTGGTTATTGATAAGGTTATTTTTGAACTTAATGCCATCAACTATATCATAAGCTTTAATAGGAGAGGAGTCTCCCTGATGATTATAGATAAGATTATTTGCAAGCAATGTTCTTATAGGTCTTGCAGAGCGAATTTCCGTTTCCGGGAGCACGTCTTTTTTATTGATATTAGCACCTACACTAAATTGCCAGGGCGATTTACAGTCAATCCATGAATTATAAGCTATCACCACATCAGTTACCTGGTTGTATCTGTTTAATGGTGATTTAGGAATTCCATTCATAATTGCCAATGGACTCCTGAATTCATCACCGATTATCTTGTAAAAATAATTATTGATTAGCCAATGGCCCGTATTAATAACCCTGATTCCACCAAAGAATGGATTTTTACCATCCCCTATGAAGATGTTACCATCGGCAATGCAATAATTTCCATGTCTGAATACCAGGGAACCTTCGCAGTGGTAGAAAATGTTATTTCTGAACTCATTAAAATTCGATTTGTTTGAGATAATTTCCACTTCCCCATTACATTCCTCAAAATAATTATTGGCCACAGTTACATAAGCAGGTGCCATGGAAGTGTAACTGTCTCCGATTTGAATACTTTCTGCCTTAGGACCTCCTTTCCGTGGTTTGGGTCCGAAATGATTATTTGTAATTTGATGATATGTTCTAATATTTTCATTTCCAGCTAAATACACTCTAATGGTTGGCCCCTGGTTAAATTTCCCTGCTAAATAGCAGTGGTTTAGTTGGTTATTTCTTCCCCAAAAAATTATCCAATGATCCTGATCCAAGCGATTTGGTTTTACAAAATCCTTAATCACACAATTACTAATGCTGCAATGATTAGCAATACTGTCCTTGTTTATCCTGAATTCCAAAACTGCATCGGCTGGTGAATAGCCATTTTTAAAATACAGTCCACTAATTTGCAGGTATTCACCGGCAATTTTTATGTAAGACTGTCCCTCTATAAAAACTTTGCCTGCTGTTTCAGCCTTTAATATAATTGGTTTTTCTTTTGTACCTTTTCCAATAAAGTTTATCTGTAAATCTTTCCAAACGCCATTTGCAAGTATAATTTCATCACCCGGCTCTGCTGTTGCTACTGCTTTTTTTAATTCATTTGCGTTATTTACTTTAATGCCTCTGTTGTTTAAATTTGTACATGAAAACAACAAAAACAATGAGGTTGAAATAATCAATATCTTATTCATATTCATTAAGTTATATGTTTTATATTATGTTGATATTTTATTATTTAGGGTGTATATTTGTTAATGTAATTGAAAATAACTCATTAGCTTTTTAAGGTTTTCTGATTGAGCACTCAATTCTTTCGATTTGGCAGCCATTTGTTCAGTAGCTGAGGCATTTGAATGCACCACAGAAGCCAGTTGATTAATGGCCATATTCACTTGCTCTGCAGATAAATTTTGTTCCATGCTTGCATTTTTAATTTCAAGTACTTTAACAGCATTGCCCTGAATAAATGGGACTACATCACGCAATAATTTTCCGGAATGATTGCTTGATTCCAGGCTCTCATTAGATGTCTTTATGATATCCTCAGCTACTTGTTTTGTCATTTCTGCTAATTTTCGTACTTCTGAGGCTACCACTGAAAAACCTTTGCCTTCTTTCCCTGCCCTGGCTGCTTCAATGGCTGCGTTAATCGCCAGGATATCAGTTTTTTGGGCAATGCCTGTAATTATCTGAACACGTTCAGCAATTTTTGAAAATTCTGCAAG
>JARGGF010000069.1 GCA_029210905.1 Bacteroidales bacterium
TACAAGTGAGGGGGACACACTATACAGAACCAATCGTTTCACGCATAGAGGGCCTGTAATTTCAGGTTTTAAAAATCTACCTGAAAAAATTATTTCAATGAGATGGACTGGTAATGAATACAGCAATGAGTTAAACTCGGTTTACCTATTAAACAGGGCACAGAACTGGGATGATTTTAAGAATGCTTTGCATACCTTTAATGCCCTGGGTCAAAATATTGTTTATGCTGATAGACAAGGAAATATCGGACTATGGTCAGCTACCAATATCCCAATAAGAAAAGGGGATCCCTGGCTTATTTTAAGAGGAGATACGTCTGAATTTGACTGGCAGGGTTTTGTTCCCTTTGATTCTTTACCTCATGAATATAATCCTGAAAGGGGGTATGTTTCTTCAGCTAATTGCAGAACTGCTCCACCAGATTATCCACATTACATAAGTATGTGGTTCGACCTACCATACCGATTGGATAGGATACGCGAAATGCTCGAAGAAAAAGACAAACTCTCTATTGAAGATTTTAAGAATATGCTTGGAGATCACAAATCCAAGATGGTTGAGGATATGTTTGCTGGAATAATTGATGGTGTTAAAGATCTAAAAGGTCTCTCAGAGCGTGAAAAACAAGCACTTGAAATGTTTAAGAACTGGGATGGAGTGCTCTCTGCTGAAAGTCAGGCTGCAAGTATTTTTGAATATTTCTTCATCTGTTTAACACATAACATTGTGTATGATGAAATGGGTGACGAATTGTACAAAGAGTTTATTTCCAATAAGATACTAGTTAGAAATCTAGTTAAAAATCTATGGATAAATACCGAATCGGAATGGTACGATAATGTTACTACTGCAGATAAAAATGAAAGCTTTAAAGAAATTGTAGAAATGAGTTTTAAAGATGCACTGGATTCGCTTAAAAACAAGTTAGGTGCCAAGCCTCAATTTTGGCAGTGGGGAAACATTCATACCATTACTTTGAAACATCCTTTGGGCAAAGTTGCCGTTTTAGACTTTGGTTTTAATTTGAACCGGGGACCATTTCCGGTTGGTGGAAGCTATCACACCGTATCACCATTCGCTTATAGTTTTAATAATTTATTCGACGTAATACATGGGGCTTCTCATAAGCATATTTTTTCAACTGCTGATTGGGATGAATCATTAACAGTTATTCCAACCGGTATTAGTGGAATTCCTTCCAGTCCTTATTATTGTGACCAAACTGAAATGTATTTGAAGAATGAATTTCATCCGGATTATTTTGATATTGGGAAGATTGAAAAAAACACTAGTTTTAGACTTACTTTGATGCCTGAATAAACAATGAAAAATAACATAACACGTTTTGAAGCCCGCCAAATTTGGGATAAATTTCTAAAAACAGAATATCTCAGATTACATACCATTGAAAGCGAGGCAATTATGCGAAAAATTGCCTCGCATTTGGGAGAAAATACAGAATTCTGGGGAAATACAGGATTATTGCATGACCTGGACATGGATGTAATCGCCGGGGATTATAGTAAACACGGATATAAAGCAGTTGAAATTTTGAAATCGGAAGGTTATGACATTCCCGAAATGTTTAACGCGATAATTTCGCATACCGAAGGGGTGAGTGGCTCTGATGCAAAGCGTTCAACAAGCTTTGAATACATCCTTTCAGCGGCTGAAAATATTACCGGTATAATTTCTGCCTATGTAATATTAACACCTGAAAAGAAAGTGGCAGGAACTAAAGTGAGTTCAATAAAAAAAAGGTTGAAATCAAAGGCCTTTGCTGCATCAGTAAATCGTGAGTTTATCTATGATATTGAAAAAGCAGACCTTGAACTGGATGTTTTTTTGCAATTAGCTATAGATGCTATGACAGAGATTGCCGATGAAATTGGAATGTGATAGTGGGACTTAAAAATATATTTAGCAAGAGGAAACTTCTCTATTATTTTTTCAATCTACACATTCTTGCCAGATAAAATATTTATTATCAAGTTCTTTTTCACCATTCCAGCGATATGCAACTAATTTTTCGCATTTAGCCAGGCTATAATCTACACAGCAAACATTGGGTTTAAGCAATTCCGGCTTTCCCGTATTCCAATAGTGTCCAAAAAATACTGGTTTTTCATGCTGTGCATATGAGGTAAACCTATGGAGTTTAGAATGAGGTATAGGACTATCAGGCAAAGCTGTATCATTACTTAAGGAAATGCTTCTATAGGTTTCATTTTCAAATGATTTCCACCATTTCACACGTATTTTCGTGCGGCTGTTTCCGTCACGGTCGCGGTAATAAAATCCAGGAGGTAAATAAACTTCATAACCTTTTAGCAGCGTTTCTACAGCTTTATACTCAGCAGAACCAGGAACCGCAGAACGGAACAAAAAATCATCATCCATTACTGCACCTTTTAGCTTATTGCTGAAATAAGTTATTATTGAAGCATCCCAACAGGCATGAACTACACGTAGACCTTCTAATTCGATAAAAAGGGGCAAGTCTTTTAGCCATAGTAAATAATTCTGCCATTCTTCCGGGTAACTGGCAAAAGCATCTAAAGTAGCTTGATGTTGATTAATATTCCTCCTACTATGTGGACGTAAAAAGGAATCCCTACCATTGGATAATGTATTGAAGCAGATAGCATTATATTCATGATTTCCCATTACTGCAAATGCCGCATTATTTTCAACCATGGCTTTTACCGTTTGCAAGGTCTCTCTTATCTTTGGACCACGATCAACAAGGTCTCCAACAAAAATTGCTTTTCGTTCCGTATGTTGATAATGTTCATTAATTTTCTTATATCCAAGCTTTTTTAACAAGCTTAATAAAGTCTCATGATAACCATGAATATCTCCAATAATGTCGTACATCGCAGTAAATTTTCTCTTTTTGCCAGATTAATTTCCCTGATTATGATTTTTGTAACGCTGTGCAGCAATTAATCAATGCGGAAGCTTGCCGGAAAAGTTCTCTTTCTGGTTAAAATTTGGTTTCATACCATTTATTAACTAGTAATTCTTGGTGATTATAGTTTTTAAGATAGTTTATTGCATCTTCCGGATTATCGGCAAAATAATAAAGCTGCCGATACTCACCTTTCGCAAATTTTGTATCATAATACATCTCAAAGAGAGCAACCAGCTTATCGTAAAAGCCACTAGTGTTTATTATTACAATTGGTTTCTGATGATATCCCAGTTGTTTAAGTGTAATTACTTCAACGAGTTCTTCCAGGGTGCCAAATCCTCCCGGTAAAGCGATGAAGGCGTCTGATAATTCTGCCATTTTCGCTTTCCTTGATTTCATATCTTCAGTTATAATTAGTTCACTGACAGCTTCTTCAGCTAATCTATGCTGGTGTATTAATTCAGGAATTACCCCAATCACATGACCTTTCCCTTCAATAATCGTTTTGGCCAATATTCCCATCATTCCAACTTTAGCACCGCCATAAATTAGTGATATTGACTCATTTAACAAAAGATTGCCAAGATTTTTTGCTTCCTGCTTAAAAATATCAGCAACTACATCACTCGAAGAGCAAAAAACACATATATTTTTCATTAATCTCTGATTTTATATTTAACAAATATAAATGAAAAGATTAAAGCTACCTGGTTTTAATTCTTATGCATTTGCAGAAAGCAACAAAATACTATCAGACCTTAAAAATTTATTTGATAGAATAAGTATCAGTATTTTTGAATATAAGGTATTAAGGTAATGGGCATTATAGGCATCACTATTTTTATTCCACCCTTTTAATTGTTATAATAACATCTCCAACTTCCAGTAAATGAACTACTTCCATTCCTTTTACTACTTTGCCAAAATTAGTATACCTACCGTCTAAATGAGGAGTGGGTGAGTGGGTTATAAACCATTGACTTGATTCTGTATCTTTACCAGCCGATGCCATACCCAGACTTCCCTCATCATAGTAATTGTGTGCAAATTCAGAACAAATTGTATAATCCGGGCCACCCCAGCCATCACCCCTTGGGCATCCATCCTGAACTACAAAATTGGGTACCACCCTGTGGATGTGCTTGTCGTTATAAAACCCATTTTCAGCCAGTTTTAAAAAATTTGCTACTGATACCGGTGCCTTATTCACAACTAATTCTAATAGAATATTTCCTTTTGAAGTAGCTATTTCAACTAGCTGATTATGAGCTATATTTATAACATAATCCCAATCTATTGGTTTGTTTTGCGGTGCTGAATAATCCGGAATTTTTTTACCGTCAATATATGCAATCGTTTTCTGTAGTTCCTGAAAGGCTTCAAGTTCATTTGGTAATTTGCATTTATTAATTGCCTGCGTTAAAAAATAGCTGTTTTTATATTGTGTGCGGAAATTCAACATTGGATCTCTTATTATTTCTGCTGCTATGCTCACCAAAGCAGGATCTCCGGATAAAACTGCTTCTTTAAATATCATGGCAAATTCCTGTACCAAATCCAGTTGATGGATTTTTTGCCATTGTTCATTAAAAAGGTTAAACCCACTATCGCGACGCATCTCAGCTAAAGCTTCCATCCCATAGGTTTTGATAACAAATTCTTTTGCGTCTCTAACCTCATTCCTGACAAATTGATAACTTGAAAGATCACTGCTTAATGATTTCAACAAATTGGCCTTTTCATAGGAATTTTCAGACCTTTTGTAGATACTTAAAATTGCAGGAGTAAAATCTTTAGGTTCTTTCGCAAATTTAATAGCTGCAGTTAATAAATTGGCCCTTATCCGCCAGTTTTTTATTTTTTTAGAAAGACTTAAATATTTATTTGCATCGCCCTCTGTTCCATTCGAGATAAAATATTCCGAAGCCTGAATGCCAACATTAACATTTGAATCAGTCAAGGCTGAGAATACTGAACCGCTGACTTTTTCATAGTCATATCCATAAAGACTCTTTATGGCATTTATTTTTAATAAATAATTGGATGACTTAGACAGTACCTTCTCCAGGAACTCAGCGGAATTGTCGCTGTTGGCATGTGAAAGTGCACTTATAATATTTAGTTTAGTAAAAATATCTTCATTCTGAAATGCTTTTTCCAAATCAGTAAAATGAGAATTTAAATTAAAATTCTTTATTCTGGTCAAACATAATGAGGCACTATATTGAATATCTTTACCTGATTTACTATCATTAATGATTTCTAATATTTTATTAAGTGCCATGTCTGAAAAAAAACCACGCAGTGTATAGCGGTAGATTCCTGATAATAAACCATTTATAATAATTTTGTCTGGCTCTCTATCCAACTTTGTAACAAGAAAATCAAGCCCTGAAGCTGATCCGCATTTACCAATGGCTTCAGCAATTGAAGCCAAAACTTTTGCTGATATTTCATCGTTGAATTTAGTGATTAACTCATTCATTACAAGACTGTCACCAGTTTGACCAATTGCAAATGCTGCTGCTATTCTTACCTTTTCGCTTTTGTCTGTTTCAAGTACACTTAATAATTTAACTAAGACGGATGAATCCTGAACAGATGCAAATGAAAGTACAGCAGTTTCACGATAAAGTGGATTCTGATGCTTAAAGTAGCTTACTAATCTTTCGCTGTTCCTGTCTTTCTGAAAATTGTATATTTGTTGTAGTTCAGTGTTTTTAAACTTATTATCTTTTAGGATTTGAGCATCAAAAGTGTTTGTTTCTTTGTCTGCACAGGCCATAAGCAAAAACAAAGCAAGCAGGGAAATAATTGAATTCTTCAAATTGAATTTTGTTAAAGATTAATACTTTTTTTATAGATCTCAATTTTAGTACCAAATGACCAGATAATATAAAAATTTGGCATGAAGTAATTCACATTTTTATGAGAAGACACCAATTTATTGATGTTCAAATTCGTACACAGCGTGTACGATATCGTGCATTTTTTGATTTAAAAATGTAAGTAAGATTCAGTTAATGAGATGATTAAAAGCTACGGCATATGCTTTGTTATTTTAATGTATACAGATGTATTAAGCCTTGGTTCTCTAAAAATAAAATTAAAAAATAAAAGCATGAAACAAGTAAATCTTCCATTACCAAATGTTGATGAAAGTGAACCGATTGATATAAAGGTTGTGGTTGGGAAAAATATTATAAATTTTAAAGTAGAATCTTTTTTATGGGAGGTTGAAGACGAGCTTTCTGAAGATAAAGATTCCACAGCTGTTTCATTGGCAAGAATTACACGATTAAAAAAATCAATTCAAAATTATGATAAAACATGGGAATTATTACAAATTTTTGCACCTTTGGAGAATTCTGGTTCTATCAGGGTTTTATATAGAAAGAGAAATTAAAATTAAGTCAATATAAATGTTAAAGACAAAAAAATTAATTAAAATATTTCGAAGCGACGAAATTGAAACTACCGCCCTTAATAATGTGAACCTGGAGATAGCTGAAGGCGAATTTGTTGCTATTATGGGGCCGTCGGGTTGTGGTAAATCTACTTTGTTGAATATTCTTGGATTATTAGACAATCCAACTTCAGGTGAAATCTATTTTAATGATTCTGAAGTTGCGAATTATTCTGAAAGACAAAGGACAAAATTACGCAAAGCTAATGTTGGTTTTGTATTCCAGAGCTTTAATCTAATTGATGAATTGTCTGTTTATGAGAATGTTGAACTCCCTTTACTATATCTGAAGTACTCAGCCGCTGAAAGGAAAAAGAAAGTGCTCGAAGTACTGGAATACATGCAGATTGCACACCGTCAAAAACATTTTCCTCAACAATTATCAGGCGGCCAGCAACAAAGGGTTGCCGTAGCAAGAGCAGTGGTTACTAATCCCAAATTAATACTGGCTGATGAACCAACCGGAAACCTGGATTCTGTGAACGGAGAAGATGTAATGGACTTACTTACTCAATTGAACAATCAGGGAACAACCATTGTTATGGTAACTCACTCTGCTACCGATGCTGAAAAAGCGCACAGAATCATTCAACTTTTTGATGGCCATATTGTTACTGAAAGTATTAAAAGAGTTTAGTCCCTATTGATTTCAATCCACAGTCAACTTAACAGGAATAATTACTATATTTGAGAATCTATTTCCGTTATTATAGCTTTGAGTATGCTTAAAAATTTCCTGAAAATTGCATATCGAAACCTATTTAAATATAAATATTATTCCATAATTAATATTTTAGGATTTGCAATCGGAATTTCAACTTTTGCCATTGCTTCTATTTTTTCTGTTGAAGAGCTCTCATATGACAGCTTTCATAATAAGGCAGAAAGAATCTACAGAATTGCAAATGTTTATGAAAAAGACAGTACATTAAATAAATATGCAACCAGTCCATTTCCTTTGGGCAATGCATTAAAAAATGAATATCCTCAATTCATTCAGAATGTTGTACGTATTTTTAATTTTCAGAACAATTACCATTTGGTAGAATACCACGACAAGCACTACAATGAAAAAAACTTTTTTTATGCAGATCCTAGTATTCTTGATATTTTTGATTTTGATTTTATTTTAGGAAATAAAGCAAATGCATTAGCAGAGCCAAATACAGTAATAATTTCAGAATCGATTAAAAACAAATATTTTGGCAAGTTTAATCCACTTGGCAAGGAAATATTAATCAATGAAGGCTTTCCTATGACAGTAGCTGGGGTTTTTAAGGACTATCCGGCAGAATCGCATGTGCATTTTGATATAATCACCTCATTCTCTTCACTTTATTATGTTATTCCTGAGCCAAAAACATGGTTATGGAGCCCCTGCTGGACCTATATTTTACTGAAAGAGAATACAAATTCAAATAACCTGGAAAAAAATTTTCCTGAATTTGTGAAAAAATATTTTGATGAAGCAGTTAAAGAAAATTCTACAATTTTTTTACAGAAGCTGACTGATATTCATCTAAAATCGGATTTGGAATCTGAGATTGAGCGTAATAGTAAGTCATTATATATTTATATTTTATTGACTATATCGCTATTTCTGTTATTCGTATCATGGCTTAATTTTATAAATCTTTCTATTGTTGGTTCTATTACAAGAATACGAGAAGTTAGTATCCGAAAAATATTAGGATCCTCAAAGCGAACAATCATTTCACAGTTTTTTATTGAAGCTTTGCTGTTCAGCATACTATCTTTTCTGGTTGCAATGTTTTTACTCGAAATTCTTATACCCTTTTTCAATTATTTTACAGGTCGATATATAGCGATTAGTGGCTTGCTTAGAGGCGGAGTGTTAATTAAAATTTTCTTTATAGCATTATTGGCTGGAACTATTGTTGGAATTTATACGGGTATTTATGCTTCTTCATTTCCTACATTTAACTTGGGAAGATTTAAACATAAACTTGCTTCAAAAAAATGGTTTAGTGGTAAAATCTTAATTTTAATTCAGTACACCATTTCACTGGTACTACTAATTGCAGTATTTGTCAACTTTAAGCAGCTTATTTACCTTAAAAATAGCAAGTTAGGATTTGATGAGAAAAATGTATTGCTTATTCCGGTGGTAAATACTCCAATAGCCGAAAACTATGAAGCTTTTAAATCAGTTTTAATTAAAAATCCTGAAATCAAATCGGTTTCAGCTGTAAATCATATTATTGGAGCTGATCGTGCTTACCGCAGATACTTTTACATTAAAGATGGGATGAAAAAAGTGCAGTTTTTTCCGGAATTAATTGTTAGGCACGACTTTATTAAAACACTGGGTATTGATCTATTGGCGGGTTCTGATTTTCGAAAGGGGAGTACTGAAAATGTTGAATCAGCAAGGAATGAAATCATTATTAATGAAAGTCTGGCAAAACAACTGGGTTTTAATAATTATCATTCAGCTTTGAGGAAAAAACTGGTTAGTTTTAAAGGCGACGAGCATATTGTAGGGGTGATACTCAATTTTAATACACGCTCACTCCACAATCCTGTTAGTCCTTTGGTTATAAGACTGAGTAACAATAATTCTGATGCAACTGAAGACACAAAGTTTTTAGTAATAAAGTTCAAAAATAGGATTTCAAAAAAAACCATAAAGTTTGTGAATCAACTTTGGAAGAGCTATACGCCTAACAGGCCTATGGAAATAAATTTACTAGACAAACTACTTGATAAACAATATGAAAATGAAGATCTTCTGAACTTTTTTCTATGGGTATTTTCAATTCTAATTATTATTATTAGCAGTATGGGGGTTTGGGCAATTACCTCACTTCTCTCGATACAAAGAACAAAGGAAATAGGGATAAGAAAGGCGCTTGGGGCTTCCATCCCTGAAATCTTGCGTTTATTTTTAAAAGACTTTACCAGTATTTTAATTATTGCAAATTTGGTTGCATGGCCGGTTTCCTGGTTGATATTGAACCAATGGTTTAAGAACTTTGCCCACCACACCGTCATAGAATGGCAAATCTATGTCTATGCTTCACTTTCTATTTTGATTCTTACACTTGGAATTGTTACAAAACATGCTTTGAAAGTAGCTAATTCTAATACCGTAAATGCGCTTAGGGATGAATAATGTGCATATTATGAGCATATTATTCATTGGAGTTATTATTTGTTAAAATTTCTTTTATGTTTTTTAACATATTTTTAGGAACTTGATGTCCGATACCGTACAGCTGTTGTCGCAATTGCGTTCAAAAACAATGTTAATCTAATGTTAAATCATTTTGTAAGTAACTGTAAAAAAGTATATTATGTTATTTGGCACAAAAAATGCAACTTACTATACAAACAAACATGGAGGACGTAAAAAATGAAAACAAATATTAATATAAAAAACCTAAATAAAGTTTCGCTACTTTTATTGGTCATGTTACTTATTTCTTTTGGTAATATAAATGCTCAGAGCAACTTCGAAAATATTAATAATAAATCTGAGGATCGCTATAACGAGCTTCTCTCATTGAATGTAGCTGGCGAGGTTAATGACAACTTAAACCGCGAATACATCAATGACCAGCCAACTGAAATTGAAGCATGGATGTCAAATACTCATTTCTGGACTAAATTTGAAGTGGTAACTGAAAAAGATAACAAGCTCGCTATTGAACCATGGATGTCGAATACCAGCCTTTGGTCTTTTAAAAATAAAAATTTTGGTGGTGAACCAGATAGTGGGTTGAAGATTGAAAATTGGATGATGGATGTTCATTTTTGGGAAAAAGCTAATCTATTTAACGAAAAGTCGGTACAGATTGGAAATTGGATGACTGATATTTATTTTTGGACAAAAGTTGATTTATTCCCTGAAGAAAATTTAAAGGCTGAATCATGGATGTATGATAATACATATTGGAATAGGATGTTTGCCGAATCAAATCTTCGTATTGAAAGTTGGATGTCAGATGTTAATTATTGGAATGATCAAAACTTAAGTTCTGAAAGAAACCTTGAAAATTGGATGTCAGATATTAATTTCTGGTCAAATTAAGTTAACAATCATTAAACACCATATATATCCATTTTGTTTTAGCAAATGGCACCATAAAACACTAAATCAGAAAAAAGCCGGCTTTGTCGGCTTTTTTTATTACCATTTATTAATTGTGACACTATTTTTATTATACCTGATTCTTTTCCTAATTTTGTATCGATAAAAAACTAACTGATGGATAAGGAAAATTATTCTTCAAAACTTTTTGACAACACCGTTCAGGAGTTCTCAAAGCTACCGGGGGTCGGAAAACGGACTGCTACCCGCATGGTATTGCATTTACTCAAACTGGAGCAAATAAATATTGAACAATTTGGTGAAACCATTATAAAACTGGCTAAAGAAATTAAACATTGCAATGTCTGTCATAATATCTCCGATACTGAAACATGTTCTATTTGTTCAAATAGTTCTCGTGAAAGAACCACAATTTGTGTGGTTGAAAGTATAAAAGATGTAATTGCCATTGAAAATACACAACAATTTAAAGGCACCTATCATGTTTTAGGTGGCATACTTTCGCCAATGGAAGGCATTGGACCAGCTGATTTGAACATTCA
>JARGGF010000006.1 GCA_029210905.1 Bacteroidales bacterium
TCATAAAAAGGTGTAAAGAATTGTCTGTACCCGTATGTTTAAGTTCTGATTCGCACCAGCCTGAAGATGTGATGGCACTTTTGACTGATGCACTTGATTTGCTCCTGTTTTTGGGATATAAAGAAGTCCGTTTTTTTGAGGATGGGAGATGGAAACCGGAGTTAATATAAGATACTTTAAAATTGTAAATTGTTATAAGTTATATGTTAAGAGTTAAAATTAACTGATAACATATAACTATTAAAATTAAATAATAGGAAAGCCTATTGATAAAAATTAATAAATGCTTGTTTAAAGCTGGGTTATAGCATCCGTAAGCATTTCTACGCCTCTTACTCCAAACCTTTCGCGCATAGAAAAGAAAAAATTTGCTTCGATAAAAGCATTTTCATCACTATCTGAACCGTGAACTGCATTTGTTTGGGTATCTACACCATATAATTTACGGATGGTCCCTTCTTCAGCCATTTGTGGATTTGTGGCCCCAATCAGCTTGCGATATTCTTCCACTGCATTTTCTTTTTCGAGTATCATAGTCACTACTGGTCCTGAGTACATAAATTCAATTAAAGAATTAAAAAATGGTTTTCCTTCGTGAATACCATAAAATGCACTTGCCTGCGATACACTTAATTTTGTCATTTTTAACGCAACTATTCTAAAGCCTGCGTCTGAAATATGAGCCAATATATGACCAATATGGCCACTTTTAACAGCATTTGGCTTAATCATCGAAAATGTTTTATTTCCTGCCATATAATTATTAATTATTTTAGGTTTATCGGGTAAAGATATATTTTATTATAGAAATCAGATAAAAAAGTCGTTTTTTTCAATCTAATTCTTCTGTTTTGAGCAGACTACTTATGTGCTTTCTCAATAATCAGGATTACGTTCCACCTAAATTTGCTTTGGAAAATTAAGTTTTAAAACAAAAAATCAATTCGTACACTAATTTACTAAAGAAGAAGTAATAAATGGATTGAATATTTTAATTTTTTTATTCAATATAGTATATTTGCTCTGCTTCAAATCTAAGAGAATATAAAGTGCAAATTGATTTTCATTACGCAACCATAAGGATTATTGCTGAGAAAGCAGGATTTTCTGCAGAAGATTCGCAAATAATTGCCTATGCATCGCAATATGTTGATGATGCAGTTGATCATAAAGAAATAAATGTAGATGGTTATCTTGATATCCTTAGCCGGCGGTTTACCGGAAATACTTTTAATCCTGTTTGTACTGCCCACAGAGGACTTCAATTTCTGAAAGCCTTTAACGAAGATGTACAACAAAAAATTTACATTCCCTTCCACTTTTTGCCTGATTTGGATGAGGGAGCTGGTTTTATTGTAAAAGAAAACGGCAAATTATCAGGCAAATTCGTACAATCTGCTATTGTTGAGCTAAGTAAAAGCCAGGGAGAGCGGCGGATAATGAATTTAATAAGACTGGGTATTACCTTGCATACTTATGCAGATAGCTGGGCACACCAGGGATTTTCGGGCAGGCATAAACCAGGTGAAAACGATATTGATGCCATTGAAATATTAAGGAGGGGGAAATGGGAAAAAATTGGAATGATTAGCCAATTTGAGTACAACACCTTACCCGACATTGGACATGCAGAAGCAGCGTCGTTCCCGGATCAGTCACACCTGAAGTGGCGGTTTTTGAGAAAATCTGACAACAAGGTTTATGAGCGGGACAACACACAACTTTTCCTTGATGCAGCTGAAAAAATAATGTTAATGTTTAAAGGGGTTGACCCAATAAAATTGTGGCCCCAAACAAAAACCAAATTATATGAGTGTTACAGCTATCAAGCTGATTCAATGGAAGATAAATTTATGAAATTCCAGAGGGTTTTCCCCGAAATTGGTTTTTATTATGATGCCAATCAGTGGAGAAACGAGGCTTTAAGAACCATTGAAAGAAAAAAAATACTAAAAGTTATTAAAGAAGAAGAAAAACATTTTGTACTTGGCAGCGATAAAAAATGGTTTTACTTTCATTTGGCGGCGCTTGAGCAAAGGGAATTTGTATTAGAATTGCTTGATAAACATAAGGGGTAGGTAGTTTCCTGTTTAAGGGTTGGTAGTTTCTGGTTTGGCGTTCCGGATAAGAAGAAATGACTGTAGCATGCCTCAGGACAATTGCTTTTATTTTATTTGCAATTCCACTTCCTAATAATGAGTGATTTCGTTGAAAAAATTTTCGTACCACAGCTTTCTAAGCTGTGTTATCAGGTCACAGCTTTGGAAAGCTGTGCTACAGAAAGCTGCGTTACAAAAATGCCCCAGTAGCCTACAAGCGATTCACCTTGTTTGGTCTGGATTATACCAAACATTCCATTGATCAGCAAAATACAAAGAATTGGGTTAAAATCTTGTTAATAAATTCTTATTGCAAATGATAAGAAGGTAAAATCAATTTTGGCACTTTTGTAAAAACAATTCATTAACAATTGAATTCTGATTTTATAACGAAATAAAAAGCTTTCCACATGCACCTCTTTAACCAACTATTTGAAAACATTAGCCCACAGGAAAAAAGCGATTATTTGCTAAAACTTCTTAAAAAAAAGCCTAAATTGAAAAATGCTTTTATGGAGCAATTTAATTACAAGTTGGAAGAAATACGACTTCATGGCTATTTGCCCATAAATATTGAAGAACTTATAAATGAAATTAAAGAAGAAGCAAACAACTGGAAACAGATAATAGACAAGGTGCCACATGAAAAGCTGAAAGAATTTATTATAGAGTATGCTGAAAATGATAAAGCTTTCAGGGATCAACTAAAAATAAATTTTGCCGAATATGATGGTGCCGGTAATCCTGAAAAGTACCGGAAAATGATACAGGATTCGTTCAGAAGGGCCGAAGACAGGCACGGTTATATCAAGTATGACGACATCTCAACAGCCCTGCGGGCAGTTGATGATTTATTGGCAAAGGCCGGAAAATATATTGAAACAGGGAACTTTGCAGCCGCTTTTGCTATGCTTTCTCCCATTGCCCCGGAATGTATCAAAGGTGTAGAATCTGCTTATGATTCGGAGACAGAATTTACAGATCCCGTCACAGAAGCCTTTCAGTCCATTGCGGTAATTTTTGAAAAATGTAACGACGAAAAACTAAAAGAAACGATTTTCAAGTATCTGCTAAAAGAGGCTGAAAATCCAATATACAGCAGTTATGGTTGTGCTGATGATGTAGAACAACCTTTAATCTATCTTGCAGTAAATGAACAACAAAAACAATTAGTACATCAGTTTATTGGTAAAAAAATAGAAAAAGCAAACAGTGATGAAGGTTGGTCGAAAGAATACGAATTAAAGAAGTATTTACAGTACAAAGCCAATTTATTAAAAGCAGAAGGGAATACCGAAGATGCCAAAAAGATTATTATAGACAATCTTCATATCAGCGATTTCAGGCAAAAGATAGTAGATGCTAAACTGGAAGAAGGAAAAACTGCAGAAGCCATAAAGTTAATACTGGAGGGAATAGAAATTGCAAAAAAGGACAAGCACCCGGGTACCGAAAGTAACTGGAAGGAACAACTCCTTACTATTTATACTGCACAAAAAGATACTGAAAACATAAGAAAACGGGCGCTTGAATTGTATTTTGAAAACCGCTATAACTTTAAATATTACAGAATTTACAAAGCAACATGGGTAACTACACAATGGCCAAATGAGAGAGCGCAAATTATTAAAGCAATAATAAAGAATAGTGGAAATTCCTATTCTGTGCAAAAGTTTAATAACAACCTGGCCAATTTGTACGTTGAAGAAAAAATGGTGGATAAGCTATACGAAATGGTCGAAAAATACCCCATGATTAATATTCTTATAAGCTATGCAAAATATTTGAAAGACAATTACTCCCCCCAACTGCTTAAGTTCTTCAAATCGGCAGTTGAGTGGTATCTTGAACAAAATACCGGGCGCAATGCCTACCGCACAGCAATTGATTATTTAAAGGAAATGAAGAGATTAAAAGATGGCGACATAATGGTATCTCAAATGGTTGACAATTTTAAAATTCAGTATAAAAACAGGCCGGCCATGTTTGATGAATTTAGGAGTGCAGGATTTTTATAGGAGAAATGAAAACTATTGGAATAAAAATGAAAACCATTGAAAGCATAATTAAAGAAGTACTGAAAAGGTCAAAAAGTAAGAAAAAAAAACATGTTGAAGATGAGTGGTATAATTACTTGAAAGAAAAGCTTCAATTCCCATTTGAGGCTGAGGTTAACCTGATTTCCTATACAGAAGTATTTGAGGACGGCGATATTATAAAAGTTGTTGATATTGATAACTTCATTGATTTATACGGTTTCATTATGAAAGTCAAAAAAAGCAGGAAAACCTACTATCTTCCGCTTCTGGAAATGGAATTGACAGATAAAAATTCAACAAATCAATTAATCATTGATGCCTTTTTTGAATGGGAAGAGCATTAGATAGACTAAAAATTGTCAAATACCTATTTTCGAATTTTTGGTTGCTGTACTTCGACAGGCTCAGTAACCAAGCGTTAGTCGAAGCACCAATATACCAGGTTCTAATACACCAATTTCCAAAAAAAAGCCCCTACCTAAGCAAGGGCAAAGTTCTTTAAGAACTACGGCATATAGCCTTATTGTGATAAGATATTAAAAGGAATAAATATCTTGTGTTGCAAATATATAAATTAATTCTTACTTTTAATGGCTATATACAAGAATTATCAGGGCAATCGCATTTAAAAGTTGAAATAGTATTGTTTAAATCGTCAATTGACTCACCCCCGGCTCACTTTGCGAGCCAACCTCTCTACTTGCGTAAAGAGGGGGAAGTAAACGAAACGGCGGTGCTATATTATACAATCAATCTTTATAAACCCGATTTTTTTTGTGACATACCGGCGGTTCCCAAAGCTCCCCCCTCTTTGTGACAACAGAGAGGGGGAGGCTTGCGCAGCAAGACGGGGGTGAGTTAATTTATAATTCAAGCAATTACACAACTTTTAAATTTGCCCCTATCCAACTCACCCCCGTCTCATTTCATTCGACACCCCCTCTCTACTGGCGTAAAGAGGGGGAAGTAAACGAAGCGGCGGTACCATGTTTTACCGTTAAATGTTATAAAACCTCACTTTTTTTTGCTACCTCTGCCGCTTCCCAAAGCTCCCCCCTCTTTGTGACAACAGAGAGGGGGTGGCTTGCGCAGCAAGACGGGGGTGAGTTAATTGGGCCAGTTACAGAAATTTTAAATGCAATGCCCCTGCAAGAATTATAAGGATTTACAGTTGTTTATGAAAAATATCGTTTATTTTCCTTTTAAATCAAACCCAAGCTGGCTTCGGGTGCCTCAGCCAACTTCAGGAGCCACAGGCACCATTTAAAGCTCCAGGCATTAGCCTGCTCAGGTATTATTTTTTAGTTTTGGGCTGCTGGTAAGGTAAATGTAAAGCGTGTGCCCTTCCCTACCTCGCTATTTATCTGGTAATTGCCCTTGTTCATTTTAATAAATTCAAGGCACAGCATTAATCCCAGCCCGGAACCTTTTTCGCCCTTTGTCCCTTTATAGGTAAAGTGAATATCTGAATCAAGAATTTTTTGGAGGTTTTCGTCACTAATTCCCATACCAGTGTCTGTAATAGCAATTTCTACTTCCTGATTCTTTTGACTTGCAGAAATATTAACTTTACCACCCTCGTTGGTAAATTTTAATGCGTTGGAAAGCAGGTTCCGCATTATGGTATCCAGGGTATTATAATCGGCATAAACCACAGCAGAAGGATCTATATTCTTTTCCAGTATAATTGCCTTCTCAGTTGCTTTTTCACTTAATAAGTTGATATTGCCCTGAACCATTTCATCAATTGAAATATTTTTGGGTTTGTAGCTGATTTCGCCCTGCTCACTGTTGGCCCAGATTAACAAATTTTCGAGCAATGAATAGGTTGCCACAGCACTTTCTTTAGTCAAAGAGAGCATTAACTGCCTTTTTTCTTCACTTAACTGATCTTCCATGGCCAGTGAGATAATCGAACTAATTGTTCCAATTGGCCCCCTTAAATCGTGGCCAATAATTGAAAATATTTTATTTTTAAATGCCGTGGCTTTTTTTAGTTCTTCTACTTTTTCCTGCAGTTCTTCCTTTTTGGCCTCAAGGTCGGTGGTATTTGCCTGTAACAATGTATTCATCTTTTTAAGATATTCCTGCTGAGAAATAAGTTCTTCGGCTTGCTTATTAATCTCTATGTTTTGCCCTGTAAGCAATTCTTTTGATTTTAAAAGGTTCCTCCTGTTTCTGTTTAAAAGAAAAGCCAAAACAATCACCACCATTAAAAAAATGGCAAATGCTGAAATAACAATATATTGAATTCGAATAATCTTTTTATTTGATTCTAATTTGATACTCTTGAGTTGTTCTTCTTTTCGGAGCATCAGGTTCTCCCGCTCTTTCTTTTCAATTTCATATTTGGTTTGAATTTCGGCCAGTCGCCTGCTGCTTTTTTCTGTAAATATACTGTCCTTTAATGCACTAGCCTTTTTAAAATAGCTGAGGGCTTCATGCTGCAAACCGTTTTGTTCGGCAAGATCGGATAGCAAAAAATAATTATCTTTTGAGATGTCTTTATAATCGTGCTCCAGCGATATTTTTAGGCTGCGTTTTACTGTTTCACCCGCCAGCGTAAAGTTTTTATTTGCGAATAAAGCTTTTGATAGTTCTGTTAAAGCCAGGGATAAATGCTGTTTACTATCAATTTCTTCAGCAATTTTTATTGACTGCTGGTAAAATTTTATTGCTAATGGATATTTCTTCATTCCCCGGTATGCATTGCCAATATTTCTATAACAAAAAGCCATTCCATTTTGTTTCGAAATCTCTTTGTAATTTACCAGGGCACTGTCAAAATAGGCAAGGGCGGTTTCAAATTTTTTATTTATCTGATAAATTTCCCCCATATTTGAATAAGAATAAGCCAAACCATAAGGATATTTTTCTTCTTTTGAAATACTTAATCCTTCAAGGAAGTTTTCCATGGCTTTTTCATCATTTTCCCACTCGTGATAAATTAGACCAATGTTATTTATTATTAAAACATACTTTTCCTTGTAGTTTATCTTCTGTGCCGATTTTAAGGCTTTTTCGTAATATTCAAGTGCCTTGGCATAGTCCCCAAAACCCCAGTTAACCGCACCCAGACTATTAAGAATAGCGCATTCAGCTACGCTGTCGTTAATGATTTCACTAACATGCAAAGCCTTAGTGTAATGTTCCTGGGCTGGTTTCAGGTTTCCCATGCGCCAGTGCATTGCGGCAACTGCCTGCTCGCCTGATATTATCCCTGCAGAATCTTTTATTCCCTTCCATAAAGCCAATGATTTCTGGTGATACTCCAATGCTTTAGTATAATCATTTAAATAGAAATATACTACTCCTAATTGTTGGTTAATATCAGCTACTTCGGAAACAATTCCCAGTGCATTATATAAAGCAGCCGCCTCATTAAAATATGGAATTGCCTTTAGCTTTTTACTGTACCTTCTTAATATTTCGGCCATATTTTTTTTGGCCCTGGCAGTGTAGAGAGAATCGTTCAGTTTTAACGATAAAATTAATGCACTATCAGCATAAGCAAAGCATTTTGTTGAATCCTCCATTTTGATTTCTTTGCTGATACGAATAAAAAGACTAATCCTGGAAGAATCTTTAGTTGTTTTTAACATTACTTTTTGCAGACTGTCCAAAGTATTCGATTCTTGTGAAAATCCAATCTGTGGAATTGCAAGCAAGCAAATAAATATAAATTTTTTCAGGCTAAAACTCATTTCTAAAACCAGGGTGTTTATTCCAAAAATACTTAATTAAGTACAAAATTTTTAACAATAAAAGTATACAATACTTGTGTAATAAAAGAATTAATTTTTAAGTCAAAATTTAAAGATGTTTAGTGAAAATCTGTCTGACTCCTTTTGGTCTATATCCTCTGAAGTGATAATAATGTTTGTAGCTTTAATTCCCTTTTCCAATTAATCCAGAGTTGCGATAATAAAACGGAAAACTAACTTATTATAGAATGATGATGATTATTGGGCAGCGGCAATTTATTGAGCTATTCATTAGGTGCTATCACAAAAAAAAAACATCGGATGTTTTTCAGCATGTCAAATGGTTGATTAATTATCAAAAGAAATCAAACATTCCTGTTTCAGAAAACATCCGATATTAAATTATTTACAAACACCCATTTATCAAGAATGGTCATTAACCATCGTAAATTTATAAATGAGCCCGCTCCGAAAAACCATCAGATAGCTAAATACAGACAATTTGGGTTTTCAGAACGGTTCTACTATCAAATTATTGATTCGCCAGTATTTTTACCAAATAACAGGCCTTTGTTCAACTGAACGGTATAGTTTAGCACCTTCCTTAATGTTAAAAGCTTCGTAAAATTCAGGGACATTAAACAACCCTCCATTGATCCGGAACTTTGCTGGAGAATGCACATCCTCCCTTACCTGACGCATGAGCGCTTCATCCCTGATGTTTCCGCGCCATACAACAGCATTTGATAAGAAAAAGCGTTGAACCGGAGTAAAACCATCTATTTTAGCATTCATATCCAGGTCTTTCATGGCTACCTTTAATGCTTCCAGGGCAATGGTTAAACCACCAAAATCACCGATATTTTCGCCCAGGGTTAATTCTCCGTCAAGGTGCAAGGAATCTATGGCAACAAATCCATCAAACTGATCAATTAGTTTTTGGGTCTGCTCCTTATATTTTACCTGATCCTCTTCGGCCCACCAGTTTTTTAAGTTACCGTCTTTATCATACTGGCTTCCCTGATCATCAAATCCATGTGACATTTCATGCCCGATTACCACACCAATGGCACCATAATTAACAGCATCGTCAGCATCCATATTAAAAAATGGAGGCTGTAATATAGCGGCAGGAAAAACAATTTCGTTTCTATTAGGTGAATAATAGGCATTAACAGTTTGCGGGGTCATTCCCCATTCTGTTTTGTCAACCGCTTTGCCCACTTTATCCATATTATAATTAAAATCAAACACATTACTGGCCAATACATTTCTTACGTATGAATCCCGGCTTATTTTTAAACCCGAATAATCTCTCCATTTGTCATGGTAACCAACTTTTACTCCAAAAGCAGCCAGTTTTTCCTGTGCGGCCTTTTTGGTAGGCTCAGTCATCCAGCTTAAATTACTAATTCTTACAGATAAGGCTGTTTTTAAATTATTTACCAGGTCTACCATTTTTTGTTTTGCTTCGGCAGGAAAATACTTTTCTACGTATACCTGGCCAATGGCTTCACCGAGTGCCCCACTTGTTGCGCCTAAAACCCTTTTCCAGCGCGGTTGCATTTGCTTTTGACCCGATAGTTCTTTAGAAAAGAATTCAAAATTTTGATTTTCAAAAGCAGCGCTCAGGTAAGGAGCTGTATTATCGATTAATTTCCACCTGAAGAAAGTTTTCCAGTCGTTTACAGCTACATCTTTAAACACATTCGATAATTCCTTGATAAAAGATAGCTGTGAAACGTTTATTGAATCAATTTGTGGATATCCGATATTCTGTACATAACCATTCCAATCAAAATCAGGGGCAATTTTGGCCAACTCTTCCAGGCTTAGTTTATTATACGTACTCTGGGGATCTCTGTTCTGAAGCATGGTAAACGAAGATTTTGCCAGGCGGGTTTCAATCTCCATTATTTTATCTGCATTTGCTTTGGCAGTTTGTTCATCATCTCCCATCAATCCGAAAATTTTTCCTAAATGTTCAAGATAAGCTATTCGCAAATGTTTTGAACGCTCATCATCAGAAGTATAATAATCTCTGTCAGGCATGCCTAAGCCACCTTGCCAGATGTTGGCAATCATCATGCTGCTGTTTTTTTCATCAGCTCCGGCATAAATATAAAAAAATACAGGTACCCCTATTTTCTGAAAGGCGGCTACAGCTTTTAGAACATCTTCAGACGTGGCCATACCATCAATCCTATCAAATTCAGGTTTCAAATTAGTAAGGCCATCTTGTTCTATTTTCATGGTATCCATACCGGAGGCATAGAAATCACCAATCTTTTGTTTATTGCTGCCTTCTTCCGCATTAACGGTTTTAGCAGACTCATCAATAATAGTCTTTATTTTGTCGTTGTTTTCTTCCATGAGCACATTAAAAACACCCCAGCGTGTTTTATCGTCAGGAACCGGATTGGCTTTTAACCAACCACCATTTGCAAACTGATAAAAATCATCGCCAGGTTTAACGGTGCTGTCAATATACTGAACATCAAGAGCGGTGACCTGAATTTTATCGGTATTTTTTTCATTGCCATTACAAGAAAAAATCAGGAGTGGAAGAACACCCACAAGCATTTTTAACAAAAAAGTAAAATTTACATGTTTCATAAAAATTTTGATTTAATTAATAACTTAAATATCCTAAAATAGAAGCAAGACATAAAAGCATGTAATTTCCTTTATATCAGCCCATTAATCGGTTAATGAATGAACAGTAATGGTTGGGAAATCATTTCTTAAAATCGGGACGCAACGTACAAAAAATATCTTTCATTAAAGCTAAAAAACATACTTTTTTTCAGAAATGGTATCATACAAAAAGATCCACACTTTTTTTAGGGAGTAATACTTTTTTTTAAATTTGTACACCCAAATTTAAAATATCAAGTAAAAATGGAAAAAAAACTAAGCCCTAAGGCCACTAAAAATGAAATCCTGGATGCTTACAATGAGCTTCTTGAGAAAGTAAAAGAGACAAAAAAGGAAGAACCAAAAAAAATACAGGAAAAACAAAAACAGGAAGAAATTGTAAAAGGAGTGGCAAACATGTCGTATGAAGGTATCGTAAAAGGTGTTTCAAGCCTAAAGATGGATCTATCAAACATTCTGGATAAGCTTAATGATAATTTTGTTGCAGAATTTAAGAAATTCGAAGAGTTACAAAAAGCCATTGAGTTTGAAAAGAAGAATATTGAAGATTTGTATCAGGTGTCAGCCAGTGCAGACTCTTTAGCAGTAATGTTACTGGCCCAAAAAGAAAAAAAAGAAGCCTTCGAACAAGAAATGGCAGCCCTAAAAATAGAATCAGAGCATAAAATGCAAGCCGAAAAAGACGCATTTGAAAAACAAATGGCTGAAACCAAAGCTGCCTGGGAAAAAGAAAAACATTTGCGTAATGCTGAAATAAAAGAACAGGCTGTGGAGCTTGAGAAAAAAAGAGTAAGGGAAGAAGAAGAATATAATTACCAAATAGCTACTAAAAGGAAAAAAGAAACTGACAGCTACGAAGAGCAAAAAGAAAAACTCAAAAAAGAAATTGCAGAAAAAAAACTCGCTTTTGAAAAAGAAATTACAGAACGCGAAGCCAAATTAAGCCTGGCAGAAACTGAGCTGAAAGAATTAAGAAAGAAAAATGAAGCATTTCCAAAAGAACTTGAAAGCGCCGTGCAAACTGCAATTGAACAAACAAAAGAAAAACTGGAACTTAATTATAAATTCGAAAAAGAATTAAACGAAAAACAAACAGAAGGTGAATTAAAACTAAAAGATCAGACCATTGAAACGTTAAAGGCAAAAATTAAGGACATGGAAATGACCATTAAAGAATTGTCCCAAAAAGCCAACAATGCAGAATCCAGCGTTAAAGACATTGCAATAAAAGCCATTGAAAGCTCTTCGAAAATAAAAATTGTGGATAAACAAAAGGAAACTGATAAAAAAGAATAATACCATGCAAAAACCAATGTCACCCAAAAAATATATTCTTAGCAAAGCGAAGGAACTTCCGTTTCATGAATGCTTTATAAGCGAAGATTGGAAGGAAAAAGGACTTGCATCAATCTTTGTAAGCAAAATAATGCCCAGTGGAAACTTCATTATAGGCGTTTATCTGGTTGATGTTTTTTGCCTGGGATTAAAAAACACACTCTACCAATTTAATTTAACCAAGACCGATTATAATGAATTCTATGAAAAGCTTGATATAAATGAAAATCTTATTCCGTGTAGTCTCGAACTTGCACATAATATAATCTATGGTGCCATTGACTATGCTGACGAACTTGGCTTTTCTCCTAATGGGGATTTTAATATAACTGAAAATATTCTTGATGATAATTTAATTTCAGATGGGATTGATGAAATTGAATTTGGCAAAGACGGTAAGCCTTTCTATATTGCTGGTCCTGATGATAATATTAAAAAAATAATTGCTACACTTAACAGATCGGTTGGCGAAACGAACTACCTATATGTGCATCCTAAGGATTATTAGCAATTATGCAAAAATTTATAAACTATCTGCTGGCGGATATCGAAAATGCTATAAATAACCAGCCTCCGCGCCCCTGTTTTGAAGTAGATGAGGAATTTGAAGCGGTAAAAGGTGCCATAGAATATCTGAATATGGAACCTAAGTAATTGAAAACAAGCTATATAGTTGTTTGCAGAACTGTTTTGTAGCGCAGCTTTCCAAGCTGCATTTTAACCACAGCTTCGGAAAGCTTTGCTACCTGCGTGTTTTCAATTAAATCATTAAAATGAAGATGTTATTTCTTAACAGCTCCTATGCCTATGGAGCATTGGTTCAGGATTGAAAAAATAAATTTTCCACCAGTAAGCTTTCAATAGAACAAACAAAAGTGCTTGTAGAGGCAATTCTAAAATTTCTCCGAACCAGTTGTTTGGGTTAGTGAAGGAAGCACTCATATTGAGCTTTGCGAATACAATACAGATAATTTCCCCTTCACAAATGAGTTTTGTATGTGCAAAGATGTGGATCTCGATAATGAGGATATTAGTGATGATTTGCTGGTTGAAAACCTATCTTTTTAAGGTGATTTGCTGAATTTTATTCGTTTACCAAACATAATAGAACACCGCCACCCAGTGTGCAAAGCTGCCACCCAGCACAAAAACATGGAAGATGGCATGATGATATGGCAGCTTTTTTAAGGTGTAAAGTACCGCACCAATTGTATAGCTAAGGCCACCGGCAAAAAGCCACCATAAGCCAGGTGTGCTGAGATTATTTATTAAAGGTTTTATTGCAATTATTATTACCCAACCCATTAAAATATAGGCAAGTGCAGAAACCACCTTGTATCTTGAAGTAAAAAAAAACTTCATTAAAATTCCAATAATGGCAAGCCCCCAGACGATTCCAAACAGGCTCCAACCCCAGGGACCTCTAATGGTAACCAACAAAAAAGGCGTATAGGTACCCGCAATTAATAAATAAATGGCAGAATGGTCAAAAATATTTAATTTGGCCTTAATCTCTGGACTTTTTGCTGCATGGTATAGGGTTGAGGCCAGGTAAAGCAAAACCAGCGTACTGCCATATATACTAAAACTTATTACGTGCCACACATTTCCATAAAGGCTGGAATATACAACAAGCAATATCAGGGCAGGAATACTTAATAACAATCCCAGACCGTGTGTAAGCACATTTATTTTTTCTTCTTTCTCAGAATAAGGTGGAATATATTTTTCCATTGAATTAGTTTTTTGGTTTTGGAAATACAAAAATAGCGGCAAAAATTGAGCTTAGTATTAACTTAAGGTAAATAATTACGAATATCTCCATTATTTCATTTTGTAAATACGCAGTTTTAATTGGTAATTTTTATTATCAGACATTCTCATTCAGCACACAAATTGGATAATTAAGTTGATTTTGTGGCAACAAGCATATGATGTTTTCCTGCAGGACCGGGCAAACGTTTAACGATAAATCCTGCACTTCGCAATGCCCGTTTTACTACTCCTGCAGATGAATAAGTAACTAAAAAGCCTCCTGGCACAAGCTTAGCAAATAGTTTTTTAAACAAACTTTCATTCCAGAGTTCAGGTTGTTTGGAAGGGGCAAAAGCATCAAAATAAATCAAATCAACACCTTCAGGAATGGTACATTCTCCACTTATCAGGTCTTGTTTGTTTTTTTGTAATTTGAAATAATCACTCATTTGAATCCAAACTCCCCATTCGGCTTGATGTATTTTCTGAAAAATATTTTCAGAATTTGAAATCAGGCTTCCAAAATTTAGATTTGAAGTAATTTCCATTTCCAGAGGGAATTTCTCTACCGAAGTGTAGTAAACAACCTGCATATTTTCTTCAGCATAAATGGCAGTCAGAAGTGCATTTAATCCTGTTCCAAAGCCAACTTCAAAAATATTAACTGATTTTTTTTTGCAATTGGCCAGTCCATTGGTGATAAAAACATGCCTCGATTCGTTTATTGCACCATATTTTGAATGATAAGTTTCGTCAAGCACAGGCAAATAAATGGAATTGGAACCATCATCGGTAATAATTATCTGTGCTTCCATAAAGCTATTAAAAATAGGTTATATCTTACCAGATTGCCCAATGTTTTCTATTTCATCTGATGCAAAAAACTTTTTATCGGTATTTTGATTGGCAACAGCAAGCATTGCAGCAGCAACAGTTTTTGCGTGTATGGCTTTATACTTCCTTAAAACTCCAAACATTAAAAAACCAAAAAATTTCATAAAAACCTGACCAACTGACTCAGCCAAACGTTTTTCATTTCTTTTACCAAGCAACATTGACGGACGAAAAATATGCAGCCTTTTAATGCCCAGCCTGGAAACTTCCTGTTCCATTTTACCTTTAGTTCTCAGGTAAAAGTTTCTACTTTGCTCTGAAGCACCAATTGAAGAAACAATGAGATATTTATCCACCTTATTTTCAATTGCTATACGCGCTATTTGAAGTGGCAATAAATAATCAACATATTCAAATGCTTCGCGTGTTTTTGCCTTTTTAATGGTGGTTCCAAGACAACAATAATATTCATTGGCAACCAGATCATTTGAGACCTCACTAATTGATTCATAATCAGACAAAATTTGCCTGATTTTCGGATGAGTATGATCCTTTAATGAGCGATTAAATACGATGATTCGCTCATATCTGGAGTCATTTACCAACAAATCAAGCAGATGTGAACCAATCAAGCCTGTTGAGCCAAAAATACAAGCGGTCTTATTCATACGATAATAATTTGTTAACAAAATTAATCTTCCAGATATTCTCAGAATAATTCGGTTGGTATTTAATAAAAGTATGCTGGATTATCCTTATATCCTAACAATAGTTTCGTCCCTATCAGGTCCAACAGAAACTATATTTACAGGCACTCCGGTCTCTTTTTCAATATATTCAACATATTGCTTTAATTCTACGGGCAGTTCCAAGTAAGATTTTATTTTTGTAATATCCTCTTTCCAACCTATAAATTCTTTAAACACCGGCTTAATCTCTCCTTCATAAGTATAAGGAACTGTATCAATATTCTCACCCTCAATAATATAAGAAGTAGCTACCTTAAACTTATCCAGCCCGGAAAGTACATCTGATTTTGTCATGATCAGATCAGTAACTCCATTTAACATAATTGAGTATTTTAATGAAGGTAAATCAAGCCATCCACAGCGTCTTTTTCTTCCGGTAGTTGCGCCAAATTCATGGCCTTTTGATTGCAAAAACTCACCATCATTATCAAATAATTCTGTTGGAAACGGACCGCTGCCCACTCTGGTGCAATACGATTTAAAAATTCCAAATACTTTGCCAACGTTGGTTGGTGCCACGCCAAGTCCGGTACAAGCCCCAGAACTAACCGTATTTGAAGATGTTACATAAGGATACGAGCCATATTCAATATCGAGTAAAGTGCCCTGTGCACCTTCAGCAAGAATTTTCTTATCAGCAGCAATGGCGTTGTTGATAAAATATTCACCATCGATTAGTTCAAATTCTTTTAAACATTCAATTCCTTCAAACCAGGCCTTTTCATTCTGCACTTCGGGCATGTCAAAATCATATTGTCTAAGCAATTGCAGGTGCTTGCCCTTTAAAAAATCATATTTTTCGCTAAAATCAGGCCTTAATATGTCGCCCACACGCAGACCATTGCGCCCTGTCTTATCCATGTATGTGGGGCCAATTCCTTTAAGGGTGGATCCTATTTTGGTTTGTCCTTTTGCCTTTTCTGATGCCGCATCAAGAGTTTTGTGGGATGGCAAAATTAAATGGGCTTTTTTAGAAATGAATAAATGCTTTAAGGCTTCGGGCCTGATTTCGCGAATTTTATCAATTTCTTGTTTAAAGATAATCGGGTCAATAACTACTCCATTACCTATAACATTTTGAGTGTTTTCGCGAAATATACCAGAGGGTATGGTATGCAACACATGTTTAAAATCCCCAAATTCCAGGGAATGGCCTGCATTTGGTCCTCCCTGAAACCGGGCAATAATATCATAATCAGGACTTAAAACGTCCACAATCTTTCCCTTTCCTTCGTCGCCCCATTGGAGACCAAGCAAAACATCCATTTTCATATTTGCAATTTTTAGTAAAATAAACAGAATTGCAAATCTAAAAACAATTCAAGCACAATAGGAAAAAATCTTAATTTATTTTTGCTGATGTTTTGAACATTCGTCACAAATACCATAAAAATACAGAGAATGGTAATTGACATGAAATTTCATCAAGTCCGAAGCTGTTGTTTGAATTTCGTGTATCCTGGGATCACAAAATTCAGTAACCTTCCCACACTCAGTACAGATTAAATGATCGTGTTGTTTGCACTCATGAGCTTTTTCAAATTGTGCTATGTTTTTACCAAATTGGTGTTTAACCACTAAATTACAATCTAATAATAATTCAATGGTATTGTATAATGTGGCGCGACTTACCCTGTAGTTCTTGTTTTTCATGAAGATATAGAGCGATTCTATATCAAAATGACCATCTCTGGAATAGATTTCTTCAAGAATTGCAAACCTTTCAGGAGTTTTTCGGTGCCCCATCTTTTCCAAATATTCTGTAAAAACCTGTTTTACCGTTTCTTTAGTATCTATACAGATCATAATTTAGTCTAATTAAAAATAAAAATTAAATCAAAATTACATAATTTATTTGAGACCACCATGCTTATTTAGAACAATTCTAAAGAAAAAAAATAAGCTCCGCTGTATATTGATATATAATGCTGATATAAAGCTATTTGCAATTCGATCTAAAAGATTAAATTTTATCTCTGCATAAGGATAAATTGAAAATTTGTTTAGGAAAATAAAAATTTTACAACGCAATTATTTTGCTTGTTTAAAAGAGCAATCTAAATAAGCCCCAAATATTAAACACAGTCAAAATTATTTAACAGCTATTGTCTCAATTTCAATCAATACTCCTAATGGAAGTTCTTTAACAGCAAATGCGGCTCTTGCTGGAGGATTCTCGGGATAAGATTTTCCGTAAACCTGATTCATTGCAGCAAAATTGGCCATATCGCTTAATAAACAGGTAGACTTAACAACATCTTGAAAGTTATAACCAGCCTCAGTAAGAATTGCTTCAATATTTTTCATTACTTGTTCAGTCTGCTCTGTAATGCCCTGGGCATCAACCTTTCCAGTCTGTGGATTAATAGGCACCTGTCCTGAAATATAAAGCGTATTACCGGCTTCAACAGCCTGACTATAGGGGCCAATTGCCCCAGGAGCTTTAGTTGTACTAATGATTTTTTTCATTTTGCTAATTTTTAATTTATATTTTAAGCGTAATATTACAAAGAATTTTAAATACCTACTGTCAATTTCTTTGATTCTTATAAATGGAAATGCCTTTCACTAATCTTTCTCATGATAAAAATATTTAATATTTAATTTATGACTGGAAGAAATATCTGAGAAATCCTCAGGATTAATATTATTTTCCACAACTTTTTCAGATAAATAATCTTTACTATAAAAAAATGCAAAGATAAAGCCGCTTAAAAACCCAAATAAATGAGATTCCCATGAAATTCCCTCTTCACCAGGGAAAACACCCCAGATTAATCCTCCGTAAAGAAAAATAACCAGCAGTGAAACGGCAATTAAACGCCTCTCCTTATTTAATATCCCTGCAAAAAATAAAAATGATGCAAATGCATACACCAGTCCACTTGCTCCAATATGCCATGAATATCTGCCACCTAACCAAACAGCGGCTCCTGTCAATATCCAGGAAAAAAAGATAATCCTGTATGCCAGTTTGCGATAAAAATATATCACTGCACTTGAAAGTAAAAAGAACGGAATTGTATTGCTTATTAGATGTTTAAAACTTCCGTGAACAAATGGGGAGAAAAAAATGCCCTTTAGACTTTCAGTTTTTCTGGGAAAAATTCCAAACGTTTTAAAATCTATGTCAAAATAAAATTCTGCAAGTTTGGACAACCACATAATTACAACCAGCAAAGCCGGATAATATATTATCTTGTATATTTTTACTTCTTTCAAATCAATACATATTTTGAAACGAAGCTAAAACAAAATTGCGGAACTACTTAATTCCTGAAGTATTTTAATTAAACTCTACCAGGTTTTTTAACTGATTCTGAGTATATTCCATTAATTCCTGGTGACTCATTTTAGCTACCTTTTCTGCAGGAATTGGCTCTCCAAACTTAAGTTTTATTTTAGAAGGCTTGAAAAATAATGAATTTTTCCTGTTAAGTGTAAAAACCCCGGACATTCCTACCGGCACAATACCTACATTAGCATCCTTGGCCAACTGAAAAGGCATCCTTTTAAAACAACCTATGGATCCATCTTTCGTTCGGCTCCCTTCCGGGAAAACTACCATCGAATTACTTTCCACCAAAACTTTTTGAGCAATCTGAAGGCTTTTCACTGAGTTTTTAATGCTTTTTCTGTCAATTGGAATATTGCCATAAAGTTTAGCCAACAGACCATAAAACGGCCATTTAAAATGTTCACTGGCTTCAAGTGCGGTAATAAATTCGGGCATATAAGCAGAACAAATTGGAGCATCAAGCAGGCTAACATGATTAGGCATGTAAAGATAATGTTGACTAAAATCAAGTGGATAAAGATATTCTCGTTTTACCTTCACAAATAAAATAGTAAACATAACACGTAAAAAGAACCTAAAGACGGGTATGTACTTTTTGGTAGGTATAAAAGCCAACACAAAAATACTGAATAACATAAGTACGAAGAAATATAATCCTCCTATCAGCCAGGTATAAATTGTATACAAGTATTTCATCTGTTTATTTTTTTTTGGTTTTTTCAGGGTCAGGTGAACACCTGAGGAGCTCAGAGCAACCAAAATATCAACCTGACTCAAAATTCTAATTCACAGATACTTCTAAAATATAATTATGTTCTTGTGTGTTAGTCAGTTATCAAAGAAATCTTACCTTTGATTTATTCAAACCCAAATTAAGCGATTATTCGTTAACACTCATGAGAAAAGTTCTGCTCAATCGATTAAGTAAATGTAAGCGTTCCACCTCACCCAT
>JARGGF010000700.1 GCA_029210905.1 Bacteroidales bacterium
GGAAATGGAAGTTGGGTATGCACCTATATAAATTGTCCATTTTTTTTATCAAATTTGACCTTTTTCGAGAGGTCTGATATTAGAAAAAAATACGGAATAATTGAAGGATCTATTTAAAAAAAGAAAATCACAAAACAATATTTTGAATATAAATGTGATGAGAATAATGAAATGGGGACTGTTTGGTTTATCTATTCGGATAACGAACTTCGAAAAATTGAAATAAATTCAATACTTAATGGTGAAAACAGCCAAATAACGATGTACTATTTTTGGAAACATCAGTTATTTTTTGCTTATCACCAATCAATTGCTCCTCAATATGTTGACAATACAGAAATGATCTATCACTACACCGAAAAACGGGTATATTTTAATACTGAAAGGCCATTCCGGTGCCTCGAAAAAGCCTATGAAATCAGTACCAAAGACGAACAAACAATTAAACCGGAGGATGTTGCCAATATAGAAGTAAATTGCACAGCTATTGAATTTATGAATGAGAACCTGAAAACCGTTCAGCAATTTAAAGATTTAAAAAAAGAGATTTCTTTGTGTATCTGGTAGTTTATTAATGCAACAATGAATCAACTTATTTATTAAAATTCTTGATTTAATATTATTAAAACACTGAACAACAACTTATTAGATTTAAAGAAAGTAACTTTCTTAATTATAGTATAAACTGGACCAGTTTCACCATCTATTTCATAAGCATTGCTGCCGTATGAGAAAGGCTATCCAAATTTGAGCACCGCAGCATCAAGCTCATCAGACACACTTAATTTACCATTGATCACAGTTACTGCTGTAATAATTGCCTTTATGCATAATTTTTCATCAGGCAATCGATAAATATCCTGATAAAATAAATATTTTATCCCTTTTTTCTCAACATTTAATCTGCACACAAATTTGTCACCCCCTGATAAGGGGAATTTGTACTGGATATCGGCACGGGCAACTACTGCCATTATTCCACGTTTAAACATATCAGTAAAATCCAGTCCTGCATGTAGCAAAAATTCATGCCTGCAATGTTCAAGATAATTCTGATAGACCGAATTATTTACAACTCCCTGTATATCACACTCATAATCACGAACTTTAAATTCAAGTTCATACACATATTTTTTATTTTCCATAAAACTGGTTTGGTTATTTTAGGTCAAAATAAAAAAAGATTGTTAGAAATTTTCCATTTTATTTTTTAAAATGGCATTCTGGCCAATGGTATCACCTCCTGACCAACAAATTCTTTTTCAAGAAATTTATAGTAGCCGGCAATTGCAATCATGGCTGCATTATCGGTAGTAAACTTAAATTCAGGGATAAAAACTTTCAAATTAAGCTCTTGTCCTAATTGTGTAATCGCATTTCTTAATCCCGAATTAGCAGAAACCCCACCAGCTATAGCTACCTGATTTACATCTGTTTGCTTTATTGCCAGTTTTAGTTTATCAATTAGAATATCGATAATAGTAAACTGAATGGAAGCACACAAATCATTCATGTTTTCTTTAATAAAATCAGGATGCTCTTTAATATTGTCCCTGATAAAATATAGAAAAGCAGTTTTAAACCCGCTATAGCTATAATCAAGATTAGCAATTCGTGGTTTGGTAAATTTATATGCCTGGGGATTTCCTTCCTTGGCGTACTTATCCACCCATGGGCCACCAGGATAAGGCAAACCCATGGTTTTTGCACATTTATCAAAAGCTTCGCCAGCAGCATCATCAATGGTTTGCCCAATGATTTCCATATCGAAATAATTCTTTACCAGAATAATCTGGGTATGTCCACCGGAGACTAATAAGCATAAAAATGGAAAATCAGGTTGCTGATTATCAGTATCTTTCTCCTTAATAAAGTGTGCTAATACATGGGCCTGTAAATGATTTACTTCAATAAGCGGAATATTGTTATACAAGGCAAATCCTTTTGCAAATGAAGTACCCACTAGCAATGAACCCAACAAACCAGGGCCCCTTGTAAATGCCAACCCATCAATTTCACTTTTATCAACCCCTGCAAGGCGCAAAGCCCTATCAACCACAGGAATAATATTCTGCTGGTGCGCTCTTGAAGCAAGCTCAGGAACTACTCCGCCATATGCTTTATGTACTTCCTGGTTGGCTATTACATTTGAAAGCATATAACCATCACGAATTACAGAAGCAGAAGTATCATCACACGAAGATTCAATCCCCAAAATTGTTGTAACCATTTAATTTTATTAAATTCACATCTGCAAATAATAATTGAAAAAATCCTATTTTCAATTATATTTGCAAAACTAACAAAAATAGCAAAGCCATCAAGAAACGATATAAAATATTAATCACCGTTTTATTCATTTTTGTAGGATTACCCCTCATTGTATACGGTGTTTTTAGGTTGCCCTCAGTACAAAAATGGGTGGCAGGAAAAGTGACCACCTATCTTTCTGAAAAACTTAATACGGTTGTCCGCCTTGAAGGAATTGATATTTCAATATTCGATCACCTGATTTTTGAAAAATTATATCTTGAAGATCAACAAAAAGACACCTTGTTATATGCTGATTATCTGGGAATTAACATAGATAAAATCCGCATTAGAAAAGAGCTGCTAGCACTTGACAAAATAAGCTTGAAGGAACTTGTTTTTAAATTAAAATACGATACCGCTGGCGTAATGAATTTGCAGTTTGTGCTTGATGCTTTTACCACTGATTCAATAACTGAAACTGATACCGTTGAAAGCACGGCTGAGTGGAAAATAAACTGCAATAAAATTTTTATTGAAAATTCGAAACTTGCCTATTTTGTACCTGATACTCTTGAACACATTTTTGGGATTAATTTTAATGACCTGATTGTTAGTAATTTAAATCTAAATGCCAGTAACCTCATGATTGCCGGTAATTCCATTATGCTCGACATTGATTCATTAAGCTTTATGGATAAATCGGGTTTTAATTTACGCAAATTAAGCTCTAATATTTTCTATGGAAATACAAGAATTGATCTGAATAAATTTAGTCTGATAACTGATAATAGTAAAATCTACTTTACCAAGCTCAAAATGACTTATGCATCGCTTGATGATTTTAGCGATTTTATGAATAAAGTCGATTTAAACATACAGGTTCCTGATTCTACGGTTATTGGAATGAAAGATGCAGCCTATTTTGAACCTTCACTATTAGGTTTTGACCAGGAATTGAGATTAACTGCAAATATCAAGGGTCCGATAAGTGCCCTCGATGTTAAAAATATTGACCTGGAGTATGGAAAAAATACCAGGCTGACTACAAATTTTAAAATAAACGGACTGCCTGATATTGAAAAAGCTATTTTTAATATCAATATTGACACACTCACTACCTCAATCACTGATTTAAATTCGATTAAGGATCCCGCAAAAGGCAATAAAAGTCTTTTGGGTCTGCCTACTTCAATTGAAAGTGTAGGCAGGATTTATTATAAGGGAAATATTAGTGGCCAAATTTCGGAATTGATTACCCGAGGCAAACTAATTACCGGCATTGGAAATATTAATGCAA
>JARGGF010000701.1 GCA_029210905.1 Bacteroidales bacterium
AACCAAATAATAGGAGAAAATGCAGGTAAGGTATGGGGCTTACTGAATGCTTGTTATGAATTGTCACTTAGGGGACTTTTAGAACAATCTAAATTATCAGAAAGTGACTTATTTATGTCGCTTGGATGGCTTACCCGTGAAAACAAAATTCTTTTTTACAAAAAAGAAGATGAATTAATGATTTGCCTGGATTATTGATATTCGCAAAAATTGGAAAATAAATTATGTATTGGGTTTTGAATTAGGTGAAAGCATAGGTCGTAAATTATAATTCGACCTATGCTTAACCATCTGGTGTAAAGATTATACTCCACTTCTAATTTAAACACTATAAAACGGATTTAATACTTCATAATTATTATACGATGAAAAAATATACTCTTTTATTTATATTAACCTTTTTATTAGGTAATTCAGGTAATAGCCAGATTGCAGATTCTGCCTCTGAAATCACTCTAACTATAATATCTCAGGTAAACCAAGGGAATAGTTATGTTACGTTTCCTGCTGATATTGGTAACATCGAGCCACTTATGTTTGAGGCGAATTTAATTCCCAACTTTTATCTAAGAGAAAGCAAAAATTCCCGTTTAATGGGGGTTTTAACACCTCAAATTATTTTGCGGATGTATCAGGAATATTCATACCCTGTTAGAACTCCCAGCTATTTGCCACAAGTTACAGTATATTACTTATTAGGTAACGAAGAACAAGCAAAAAGGACAACTTTATATGGAAGGTTAGCACACCATTCTAATGGTCAGGATGGAGATTTTTTTCTGGAAAACGGGGATATAAATCTCAAAACAGGGGACTTTTCTACCAATTTTTTCGAGCTAGGGTTAATAAGAACCAGAATTAGTAGTCGTTTTAACGCTTATCAATTTTTTAAAACCTCGCTTGAAATTCATCCCAAAGATTGGAGTCAGTGGGAGCTTGATGGGATATATAGTAGATATCGATGGCACAATGCATTTTCAATTTTTAAACTTTCATCAAGAGAATCTCAAGAGTTAAAGAAAAGGGCTGATATTTCTATAAAGGGTGAGGCCACATGGTTATTTGGAGATCTTGGCGATTGGGATGTAACATCCTTAAACCGAATAAACTTGAATTTAACCTTTTTTTACCACCCTAAATTTTTGGAGGATCTCGGCTTTTTTGTCCAATTTTATCGTGGTCTGGATTATTACAACATTTATTTCATACATAAGTTGGATATGTTCCGTTTTGGAATAATGACAGAGAAAATAAGATTTTAATTTGCCATTAATTCGCAAGATTACTTTCATGCATAAAAATTTAAACAAATGGATAATAATGAATCAAGGACCGAAACAAAGATTTTAGAAGCCGCTTTTAACATATTTATTTTGTTTGGTTATCATGGAACAACACTTCAAAAAATAGCGAAAAAAGCTGGTGTAAATAAGTCAGCTATACATTATTATTTTAGGTCAAAAGATAGAATTTATATTAAAATTGTTAAAAAAGTACTTGTTGATATATTATCTGAGACAATTATTTCGAATAATAAAAAATTTGAACAACATAAATTGTTTCTTATTACCGAATTACATACCAACAGAAAATTATTTATTATTGCACTAAAAGAGCTTTTTTTGCATGATTGGGAAAAGAAATTAATAGACATCAAAGAATGGCTATCCTGAACTCTTTTTAATCTAAATATAGCAAAGAGAAAAAAACTTCATTAATATTCATAAAATTTCGCAATTTCTTACTTTTCTATCAAATCGCAACATTTAGTTTAATAAAAACAATTACAAAGCCACCGTTTATATAAATATATGTGGGCTGTTCTTGCGCTATCAACTATCCAGACATTCCTGCAAGTTCAACTTATTTCTTACCTGGATCGCAACAACTACAGAACAGCCACATAATACCATATAATTTAAATTCAGTTTTAAGTCAGTATGTTTCCAAAATATACCGATAGTTTATTCTTTCTTTATCGACCAACCCCCTTTTAATCCAAATACAAACCAGCCTAAATACAATGCACCAATTGCAAAGATGGTATCTCCTATTACCCGGAGCCAACGAAAAGTTTCCATTGTTGGAGTGCCTAAGAACTCTGCCGAACGTGCATACCATAATCCATGTTTTACACTTGCCACTGTTTGCGCTAATCCAACAGGTAAAACACTTATGAGTACCATTAATAATAATCCAATATTTAAGGACCAAAATGCGAATTTTATGGGCTTCTCTTTCCATACCGATTTAATATCCATATCTCTTAATACAAAAAGCATCAATCCAATTCCCAACATCCCATAAACGCCAAACATTGCTGTATGACCATGTACCGGTGTTGTGTTTAGTCCTTGCATATAGTACAGAGCAATGGGGGGATTAATCAGGAATCCGAAGATGCCTGCACCTAATAAATTCCAAAAGGCAACTGCTATAAAAAAGTATATAGGCCACTTGTAGGCTGCTACCCACTCTTTAACACGACTAAGTTTTAGATTGTGATAAGCTTCAAACCCCATAAATACAAGTGGTGCCACTTCTAAGGCACTGAATGTTGCTCCCAGGGCTAATACAGCTGTTGGAGTACCGGCAAAATATAAATGATGAAAAGTTCCAATAATACCTCCCGAAAGGAAAATGATTGTTGAAAACAAAACACTTGATGTTGCAATACTTGCTTTTAATAACTGCATACGTACGAATAAAAAGGCGATAGCTACTGTAGCAAATACCTCAAAGAACCCTTCAACCCAAAGATGTACTACCCACCATCTCCAATATTCAGCTATTGAGAGGTGTGTTTGCTGTCCCCACATTAATCCTGCACCATAGAAAGACGCAATGGCAATGGATGCGATTAAAAACATCAATAGCAGATGTCGATTTTCGTTGTGCTCCTTTAAAGCTGGCAATAATGCTCGGCCCATTAAAAACAGCCAAATAAATAATCCCGCGAATAGAAAAATTTGCCAGAAACGACCCAGATCAACGTACTCATAACCTTGATGTCCGAACCAAAAGTTCTCAGCTAAACCTAATTTTTGCATAACACCCATCCACTGGCCAGCCAATGAACCTAGAACAATAACCAATAATGCACCAAATAATACATTAACACCTAAACGTTGAAATTTAGGTTCTTTTCCTGAAACAGCAGGCGCAATAAATAAACCAGTTGCTAACCATGAAGTAGCTATCCAAAATATTGCCAATTGAATGTGCCAAGTTCTTGATATTGAATAGGGTAAAAAATCAGCTAGTGGCAATCCATAAAAACCATTGCCTTCTACGCCATAGTGTGCTGTAATAACCCCCATCAGGATTTGAACTAAAATAAGTGCGGTTACTACCCAAAAATATTTTAATGTTGCCTTCATTGAAGGCGTTTGTTTAATGCCTGATAATGGATTTACTGCCGGTACTTCCACCTCGTCATCATCCTCTTTTCTTCTTGTAGCATAATACCATGCCAATAGTCCAATTCCTGCCAATAGTACGATAACACTAAATCCAGTCCATAACATCAGCTCACCC
>JARGGF010000702.1 GCA_029210905.1 Bacteroidales bacterium
CGAATATCACCACGGAAAACATCATGCTGCTTATGTTAACAATTTGAATAAACTTATAGAAGGCACTGATTTTCAAGGGTTAAACCTTGAAGATACTGTAAAAAAGGCTTTTACAGATAAAAACATTGGAGTATTTAATAATGCTGCACAACATTTTAACCATTCATTTTTCTGGAATTGTTTAAGCCCATCCGGTGGTGGCAAGCCAACTGGAAAACTTGCAGAAATGATTGATCGTGATTTTGGCAGCTATGATAAATTTAAAGAAACTTTCTCTGCAAAAGCTGCTACCTTATTTGGTTCTGGTTGGGCCTGGCTTGTAACTGATAGCAGTGGCAAATTAGATATTTTGCAAATGTCTAATGCCGGAACACCAATAACTGAAGGTAAAAAGCCGCTTTTAACCATTGATGTTTGGGAACATGCCTATTATATTGATCACAGAAATGCCAGGCCAAGTTTTATTTCAGGATTTTGGGATGTTGTAAACTGGAATGAAGTTAACAACAGATTCTAAAGCAAAATAGAACTGAACAATTTAAAGGGGAGTACCTTAACAGGTATTCCCCTTTTTTTTTACTTTCAAATGTCTACGATACACTTTGAACAATAATCTGTTGAACAGATATATTGATTTTATCGTTATTCACAGCACCCTGTTGATAAATTTTATTTTAAGAATTTTTTGTATTACTTAGCCATTAAGGCTATATATGTATTTAATTTTTAAGTTGTTATATCATTTTAGAACATGCATTACTCACTTTGTATTTCATAAAAATAGTTAACAGGCGCATGTTTGCTAAGATTAATTGCTTCAATGTTTGAATAATTTTGTATGTTTGTTCACTCGATTGTAGAAGTTTATGGAAGAAAATTTTGATTACATCAATGAGGAAGAGGTTCTTGCATTGAATCGTTACAACGAAATGCTGAAAAATAATACCAATTATTATTTTGATGTATATGAACTTGAACATATCATTGATTATTATCTGAATACCGATGATTTTAAAAATGCCAAAGAAGTTATAGAATATTCGTTACGGATACATCCTACAGCCACAAGTCTGATGCTAAAAAATGCACAGATACTTATCAATGATGGCCTGCACTATAAATCACTTAAAGTACTTAATAAACTTGCTTCCATTGAAGCTTCAAATAGTGAGGTATTTTTCTTAAAAGGTGTTGTATATTCCTCATTGGGGGAATTAAAACGGGCATTGGCAGCGTTCGATCAGGCCATCTATTTGTCATACGACGAAAAGGAAGAATTGTTAATTAACATAGCTTCTACCCTTCAGCAAATTGGTCAATACGATTTTTGTGTAAAATATTATAAGCAAGCTTATGATATTGATAATGAGAACAGTACTGTTTTATTCGAGTTGGCCTATTGTTATGAAAAACTAAATAACGACAAAAAAAGTATTTATTATTATAAAAGATACATTGCCCTTGATCCATTTTCGAAATTGGCCTGGTACAATATCGCCAATGTATATCACAAATTAGATAAATTTGAACGGGCTATTGAAGCACTCAGCTATACATTGGCTATTGACCCCGATTATCATTTTGCCTTATATCAGAAAGGCTTAAATGAAGTCTACAATGAGATGTATGACGAAGGTATCCAAACTTTCAAGGAATATCTTGAAATTGAAAAAGACAGTGCTTCTGCTTTTTTTCATATTGGCGAAGCATATGCAAAACAAAACAAGAGTAAAGAAGCCTTGTTTCATTTTGATAAAGCTTTAAAACTCGATGAAAATTATGCTGATGTTTATTATGGTAAAGCATATATCCTTTTTTCGGAGAAAAAATATACAGATGCATATTACGAAATAAAAAAAGCATTAAAACTGGATGCTGAAGATGGAGATTTCTGGCATTTATCAGCCCTAATCAATCAAAAGCTTGGGTTTATGAATGAAGCAGATAAGGCCTTTAAAACGGCGCTTGATCTTGAAAATTCCGATCCTCAACTATGGATTGATTATTCTAATCTTTTGAATAGTAATAAAAATCTTTTTAAAAGTATAAATATTCTTAGTGAGGCTTTTGAGCATTTTAATGATAATGCGGAAATTAATTATCGTTTGGCTGCAAACCTGGCCTTAATAAGCAATGTTGATTCAGCTGTTTATCATCTTAAAAAAGCACTCAACGAAGAACCTGATAAACTTGAAATCTTCCGTTCAATATATTCTGCCAGCAATTCAATTATTGAAAAGCTAATTGAAAATCATATGTTTGGAAATATTGATACAGGTTCCAATAATTAATTTGAATTTTTTCCAGAGTTTTTTCCCTACCCGATAGTATAGTTTAATTTGTATTTTCTATATTTGGGCTCGCAAATTTTTAATAAAAGAGCTTACATAATGAGCCGAAACATAAAAGATTACTTAATAGTTAGTTTCAAAGGAATTGCTATGGGAGCTGCAGATGTGGTCCCAGGTGTTTCAGGAGGTACAATTGCCTTTATATCAGGAATTTATGAAGAATTGATTGAGTCTCTTAAATCCATTAATTTACACAATGTAAAAGTACTTTTTAAAGATGGTTTAAAAGCATTTTGGAAATCGATTAATGGAACCTTTTTATTAAGTTTAGTTGTTGGAATTGGTATCAGTATTATTTCCCTGGCAAAGCTTTTAGGGTTTTTACTCGATGAATTTCCCATATTTATATGGTCTTTTTTCTTTGGGTTGATAGTTGCATCCACAATATATGTTGCTTTTCAAATAAAGAAATGGAATTATAAGATTATTTTGTCCATAATTATTGGCACTGCAATTGCTTATATAATTACCGCACTTGCACCCGCTTCTGAAAGCACTAACCCTGCCTACTTGTATATCTTCTTTTGTGGAATGGTGGCTATTTGTGCCATGATACTACCAGGTATCTCCGGCAGTTTTATTCTCCTGTTAATGGGACAATATAAATTCATTCTATCCGCAATAAGCGGTATAAAGCTTGCCTACATTGCTACATTTGGAATTGGTGCGGTGATAGGTTTAATTAGTTTTTCAAATATCCTGTCCTGGCTTTTACGTAAATTTCATGATATTACCGTGGCTTTTTTGGCTGGTTTTATGATAGGCTCTCTGAATAAGGTCTGGCCCTGGAAACATACCCTATTATCACATACCAATCAATTTGCTGAAATAATTCCGATAAAACAAGAAAATGTATTTCCTCAGGGTTTTTATGAACTAACAGGAAAAGATCCACAAACTTTGTACGCTATTCTGATGGCAATAACCGGTTTTCTTGTAATCTTTTTATTACAGTCAGCTTTCAACAGAGTACAGAGTGAAGAATCAATTTAATGATTTATTTATTATTGTAAATGTCTGATTCAGAAAAGATTATAAATATATTTGGATTGATTGGCTATCCACTGTCTCATTCCTTTTCGCAAAAATATTTTACCGAAAAATTTAAAAGAGAAGGAATTATTAATACGGTATATAAAAATTTTGAAATTGAAAATATCTCCCTTTTACCTCAGATAAT
>JARGGF010000703.1 GCA_029210905.1 Bacteroidales bacterium
AAAGCTACTTTTGCTTCATTTATTGGAACAGCTATAAGAGCCAGGTTGCTGATAGCTGGGACAAGAGAGGACGATATGCCCAAAATAGCCATTAGTTCACCCAATTTCAAAGTATCGGAAAATACAAGAAAAGAATTATACGCTAAAATAATTATGAGGAAAATTACAGCGGCTATACCTGAAACTAATCCGAGGCGGATGTTGATTTTTCCAAGCTTAAACACTTTTTCTTGAAAATTGCCATAAATGTTTTTATTAGAATCGGCAAAGAAATCTTGTTTGTTGAAGTTTTTAATAACTGAAACACCATTCATGGTGCTTATATAGTTGCTTTCGCTTTGTGCGTAGGCAACCATTAGTTCCCTTTGCGAACTGATAATTCTTTGATTAAAGCGATAAACAATTAAAAAATAAACAGGTAAACTTACCAGGGCTATTAACCCGCTTTGCCATGAATAAACAAATAAAAAAATAATTGAAGTCAATGCTATCAATGAATCAATAACAGAATTTCCAGCAATCCTGGTAATCACTTGTTGGATGCGTGAAGTATCGTTTAAACGTGCCACCAGTTCACCAATTTTACGGGTATCGAAAAAAGGTTTTGGAAGGTGCAATAAGGCGCTGTAAAAGGAATCAATAATCCGGTTGTTGAAATTTTTACTTTGCTTAAGTAACAGAAATTGACGAATGGCAAAAAAGAAGATCCTTGCAGCCAGAAGTACACCTACAATTGCAATCCCTGCAATTAGCCTTGTAACATCTTTAGAAGGTAAAATATCGTCGATAAGTTTTTGTGAAAATACGGCCATCACCATTCCAAGTGCCGAAATTATAATTCCAATTATCAAACTAGCACTGATTAGTTCAAAATCTTCCTTTAATAACATAATAAGCCACTCAGTTTTTCTTGTATTAATACCTTCTCTTTTTTGGAAATTGCTATTTGGCCTTAATGTGAGGCATTTTTTAGATTTCCAGATTTGATTTAGTTTTTCAGGATCATAATATATAATACCTTTGCCTGGATCTCCAATAATAAACTGTTTGTCAACGTAACCGTAGCAAATTAAAAAATGTTGAAGATTACTTTCCATTTCTGTATGTAAAATCAGAGGTTCTCCATGTTCTATTAAAGCATTTAAATCAGCCTCGCAACCTTTGGCTTCAAAATTGGCTTTAATTGATCCCTGATACAAACCAAGAAGAGTTGTTCCTTGTATATTAGTTCCGCATAATTCACGAAACTTCTCTATTGAAATATCACAACCATAGTATTTGCTTAATGATGCAAGGCATGCTGGACCACAATCTGATTGGTCTTGCTGTAGGGTGAATGTTCGCTTTATGTAATTTAAGTTCAAAGTTCTTAGACTAGAGTAGTTAATTTATATGAAATTTTGGGAAAACCTTTTAATTTAAGAATGCAACCATTATTCTTTCAAACATTTCAACAATTCCTCAATTTTTGCTTCACCTTTAAATTGCTTTACCAATTCCTTATTTTTATTGTAAACAAAACTAACTGGAACCCCAGATCTGCCAAAAATATCGTTGAATATCAAATCTTTGTCTTGGAGGAAAATAATATTTACCTTGCCTGCTAGTCCATAATTATTAACAAAAGAATCAATTGCAGATGCTCTTGCATTGGATATATAAAGTATTTGATATGGATTGAATTCCTGAATTTTTTGACTTATTTCATTTGCCTGCTCACTGCAAAATTCACATTCTGGATGAAAATAAATAATTAGCAGTGGCTTGTTTTGGGCAATATCACTATCTGTAAATATCTCACTAGAATTAAGTTCATTAAAAGAAAACAGTGGTAGAACTTGTATATTTTCTATATGTTTTTCTTCTTGTATTTTTTTTACTGATATTTTATACACCATAAAAACAATTGACAAAATAAAAATTGATAGGATAAGTATTTTTAGTTTCTTTTTCATTTTATATTTTTAACTTACTTATGTTCTTCAACTAATAGACCGAATAGCGGAACATATACTTTATTCTCCTGTTGGGTGATTTCCATCAACGATTCCCATTTTCCATAAGTCCTAACCAAACCTATTGCTTTACTTCTTTTATTAACTATATCAGCTCTTACCCGTGGGCTTGATTTAAATTCAGTATCACTATAAGTTTCTCCTTTTGCTTTACTATTCCCAATCCACTCCATTGAAACAAACAAACCCTCTATGGGTAGTTTAATATAATGGTTTACAATATCAAATTTTACTTCATTTTTTTCAGAAACTGTAATGAGGTTATCCTTAAGATAAATTTCAGTTCCAGGTTTTCCTTTTTCATTTTGATATAAGTGCACTCTTATTAAAGTGTTTTTTACAATCTTTTTAAATTTTAGGATAATACAATTTATATAAGCATTTTGAATATTGCCTGGTCTTATTAGTACAGCTATTTCTGTCCCAATTATTTGAGTGCCAAAACTACCATTTGATTTGCTCTTCGAATACCCAATTTCAACCTCTTTATATTTAGAAGATTTAATCACTACTTCATTTAAAATTAAAGGTTTTGGGGAAAACATAATTTGCTTAATGTTTAGTAAATTCTTAATTGGCATCAATTTGCTTTCATAGAAAATGTTATAGATAAAAATTGTATCATCATCAGATAGATTGTCAATTTTCACTAATCCTTTTTCATCACTGTAGGCTCCTTTGTCTTTTCCGCAAACAACAATTTTAATAAATGGGATAGTTTGCTTTGAAACAGAATCAACAACAGAGAATGAGAGGGACTTTTGCGAAAATAAGTTTGGAAAGATTAATAATAATACAACAGTAAATATGTTTTTCATTGTTTTATTTTTAAATGCTTGCCGATATTTCGTAATAATATTCTGATAACGTATAGCTAGAGATAATTAGGCTGCTGAATTAATTACTCATACTATATAGTACAGTATAGGGGATTATTCGAATCGTGCGACCTATTTATGCCTATTTAATAAAAATATTTTTCAAGGGCAATCTAAATTGATTGCCCTTGAAAATTTATTAGATTGATAATGTAACTTCAATCATAGAGGTTAGTTGCTAACTAAAATGTATCTCCATTACAGGTATTACTATTACATTCGGACAAATTTGTTATATCACTAGTACCCCATGTTATCCAAAAAGCACTATAATGGCGCTGACATGTTCCGTCACCACTACAGACATAAGTGGATCCCCAAAATTTTCCACCTTCAACATTTTCCATTTGTTCAAAACTTAATGTTTTCATAATTTATTTAATTTAAATTTATATATTGCCCGTCTGAAATGACTGCCGGGCTTTGCAGCTTATAATTTATTCAACTACAATAAGACACTTCCGTTTCGAAAAGAGAATAAAACTTTTCAATAAACAACGCCAATTGAGATTCTCGGAACATTATATTTTAAATCAATTATATTCTTTTTATCATAAGCATGCCAACTATTGCCTTTAAACAGCTTACGTTCATACACTTTTACATTTTCTAATTTTGAAGAAAACCCAAGAAAAGG
>JARGGF010000704.1 GCA_029210905.1 Bacteroidales bacterium
CTCCAGTCTTGCAATACTTAGCCCTAAACAAGTATGCTACGCATTGTTCGAAGTCTAAGACTTCTCGGTATTTCAAGGGGCTGTATCAAAAGTCTAAACTGCCATAAAATTACTTTCATTTTTCAATCTTCCGAGCTTAGTTTCAATAAGATTGAAAGTAGATTGATAAGATTGATTACAGATTGAACGCCTTGACTGTCTCAATAATAGTTTTGATACAGCCCCTATAGCAACCGCACAACCAAACTTAGACCATCAGGAGATTTTAAATTTACTTATTTACATTTCATTCTTGAATCAACAAGAAACATGGTCTGTAGCTTATTTAAACCTGTTATTCTTATTGCTGAATACTTCTGACCATTAGAAATAAAAGCTATTTCAGCATCTTCGCAAAGAGCAAAAACAAGCTCAAACTTTGGTAAATAAACTACTGAAGGTTCTGGATTAATTAAATTTTCAAATGAATTTTTAACTTCCTTCCTATCTTTTACCTTTTCATTAAATCCTAGACAGACTGTTAGAATGGAATCAGGAAAAAAACAAATGTCCTTAATAATATCAATTTTCCCAGTGTTAAATGTTTCTTTTATTTTATTTGAATAACTAACAAAGAAACTTGAAGTATCATTATAAAGCTCCTTCGCTGAATATCCCGATGGAAACCATACATCTAGCAATAGCGAATCAGAATTATTAAAAATATCTTTTACATACTTTTTAATATCAAATTCACGATTTAAATAATCATTAGTATATTCTAGTTTATTCAAATAAAAATCATTTTCTTCCTCACTAAATTCAACACGGAGTTTTATTTCTATCTGATCATTATAATTATCATGAGAAAGTCGACCAAACCATTTTCGAGGTAAAAGAAAATATTCCACAAAATAGGTAGTTTGGTTCACAAGGCCGCTACGACTAGAATTTAACCTGTTATTTTTCACTGCCTTAAATAAATTTGCAATATTTTCAACAGAATTACAGAAATCTTTTTTGTCATTCTTCTTTTTAAATTCTTTACTACATAATTTCCAAATTGCATTACAATCATTGCCCTTAAGTAAATTTTCAACTGTGTGATATCTCGAATTTTTATCAATATAAGTGCCCAAGGTACCATAATCAAATGACTGAGCAGTAATTGATAGCGAACTATATATCATTAAAATCAATGAAACGGAATAAATAAAATATCTCATGTTCTAGTTGTTTTAAAATTGCAGCAAAATTAAAATAATAAAGATAATGGTTAGGTTTAAAAGTACATCAAACTGAGTTGTAAAATTTATTTTTAAGTCTGAAAAGCTTAATGATAGGATGGAATTTGCCACAGAAAATCCCCTCTCTGCTACTTGGTGGGCAGGAACGGTGTTGTAAAAATCCCCAACTGCTCCAAGTATACATATCCGCTTCCATCTTTCAAGTCTGCGACTTGGACGCCAAATCACTTAAAGTCTCCAGTCTTGCAATACTTAGTCCTAAACAAGTATGCTACGCATTGTTCGAAGTCTAAGACTTCTCGGTATTTCAAGTCCAAGATGCAATCTTGAACTATAGCAACCGCACAACCAAACTTAGACCATCAGGAGTTTGATTTGGATTAAACCTGACAGGTTTCTCTATAAAACAGTATTAATCCTATATTACAATGCACAGCATTAAATTAGTACAAACCTGTCGGGTTTTTCATTTTAATAATTTACCAATTACTATTTCGACAATTCCTTTGCAAACTCCCACGAAACATAATTCTCATAACTCATACAAACCTCGCTTGAAAAAGTAATGGCGGTATTTACCATATCAGCCCATATTTCTTCTGAAAGATTTGGAATATCGTCAATGCCCACCTTATTTTTAATCAGGGCATAAACAAAACCGGCGTTAAAGCTATCACCTGCACCTATGGTACTTAATGGTTCAATTTCAGGTACAGGGTATTGAGTTTTAAAATGTTTGGTAAAAATGCCCACACTGCTTTTATTGGCTGTGCAGATTAAATTAGGGCAATGTTGTGAAATTTCACCATACACGACATCCAAAGCCATCCCGGGATAAATATGTCCAAAATCTTCATCGGAACCACGAATAATGGTTGACAGCTTAAAATTTTCAATTAAAGTGGTAATTAAATCATCACGATTGGGCAAGTGAGTGCTCCGATAGTTGGGATCGTAATAAATGATGGCACCTGCACTATTGGCCTGCTCAATAAGTCTTTTAACTATGGGGCGCACCGCCTGGTTTAAAGCAAAAAAGGAACCAAAAACCAAAATATCATTTTTATTAAACACTGGCAGTTCTATTTCAAGTCGCTGGTTTGGATAATCCTTGTAAAAATCGTAAACAGCATCGTTGTTTTCATCTAAAAAAGCCAGGGCAAGTGCTGATTTCCCTCCCTTAAACTGATTTACGTACCGGCCTGATAAATTATTCTCTTGCAAAAATTTAACAATAACATTTCCAATCTGATCGCGCCCCGTTTCGCTGATAAAAGCGCCATTAACGCCACAGCGCCCCAGCGATATCATACAGTTAAAAGTTGAACCACCTGGATGACCGGTTACAGGCTTTCCATTTTTAAAAATAATGTCGTAAATAGTTTCACCAATGCCGTATACTTTTCGTTGGGTGTTGTTCATTGTTGCAGATGGTTTAATGCAGGGGGCTAAATTAATAAAATTTGAGAATGGAAATTAGAAATCAATGCCTTATAGTTAAGAGTTGTGCTTTAAAAATCCGGTCACGTGTCCGATCACCAGCGGATTAGAAGTCACTTGTCATTGGTCATTAGTCATTAAACGACTGTCTCGCATTGATATAGGTTGAACAAAATTGTTAATAATTTTAAAGTCAACCTATATTATGGCGATTCATCATCTTATTTCGATGGGGTTTTTATAATATAAGCCTGTGGATAACCCGCCTTTTTAATTTCTTCAAGCAGGGCTTTTGCACTTTCATGGCTGCATTCGGCTCCAACTGTGTATTTGTATTTAAATTTTTCATCAGCTGATAAAACCAGTTCATCTACATTATACTTAAGCCCTTTAAACTGGGCAGACTTATCTTTAACAGGATTTTGAGTGGCCAGTATCTGAATGCGGAATATGGTTGGGCAATCTGCATCTGATACTGTTTTATCAGAATTATCAACTTCATTGTCCATTTCTGTATTGGCATCCGTATTTTCCTGGGTATCAAAATCGTTTCCGGCGTCAAATATATCCATCTTTTGGGCTTGTTTTAAGATGGCTTTGTATTTTTCAACTGAAATTTCAGATAATTTTATGCGCTGAACCTGTGTCATCGGAAGCATCCCTGTTTTCTTTTGCGCTAAAAAGCCGGTATAGCTTATCCATTTTCCCAACGAAATATTAAATTTGCCTGTACCCGAAAAACTTAAAGTCCGCCCGGACTGATCTGCATTTTGTAACTGATATTGCAAAACAGCAATAGAATCAGGCCCTTCCATGATTATTTCACTAAGTGTGACTTTATTTACAGAACTATCTTGTTTTA
>JARGGF010000705.1 GCA_029210905.1 Bacteroidales bacterium
TTGATCACCATTCAATCTGCGAAATCTCCATTTTCCATTTATTTTGGTACATTGATCCACCGATAGCAGTCCAGCACGACTATTTTTTTTATTGAGAAAAGAAACTTCCAAAACAACACCTGTTCCGGCAATCCAAAATTCATCTTTTCCAGTTTCGATTAATATACAAGCTGTTTCCGGCCAGATGGAATCAATTGCCCCAGAAGACCATCCTAGAGTATAATCATGAGAGATATTAATTTGATATTCATTAAAATAAATAGTATCAGTTTGTTTTTTCACATCAAAATAGCACCCAAACATTTTACTATCAGTACTTTTATTAAAGTACAATTCTGAGAAATCATCTAATAATTTATAACTTTTTGACAAAGAGGCATCTTTTTTCCCAATTAAATCTTCAATTGAGAAAGGACTAAACCCTAAAGCTCTATATTTACCTAAAACATAAAATACCTGTGCTGCATTTTTGTTTTCCAATCTGATCTCAGGAATAAATAATGGATTGTTCAATAAATCATACTTGTTGCTCCAATCTTTAAAATCTCCATGATAAATATCTGGAGCTAAAAAGTCAATATTTGGAGCTGCGGCCTGCCAAACATTCATTAAATATGGCAATGGGCCACCACTAGGGTATTTCCCAGGCTCAAGTCCGGGTCTGTTCAAAGCACAATTTACAAACATAGGAAGCGGATATATTTCTTTTCCTGCTCTGGCAACTTTGTTTGCATAGACAGCAAAATTCCATGCGATAAATAATTCATCGGTGGCTAAACCCTCTCCAAAAATTGTTACCCAGTTTCCACTTGTTTTGGAACCGTTTTTTGTCCACATATTTTTTAAATATGGAAGTAATTTATCTTTGTTTTTTTTGAGATACTCAATAAATGCCTCTGGTACATTTTCATCAAAAGCATTATTAGCATTTTTTGAATATTCTCGGGCATCAGGTAACATGCCAATTTCATTTTCAACCTGAATCATTATAACTTGCCCTGTACTATCCACTTCTTTGACTCTATTCATCAATGCTTTAAAGGCCTTAATATCCGCTTCAAGATTTTCCGCATAAAATGGAGACAAGATTTCGGAGGGTTCTCCTTTTTTATTCAAACTGCGCGGAAATCGCTTAAAATCCTTTTTAACCCAAGCGGGCACATAGCAGGACATGCTATTTTTCCAGCTTCCAAACCATAGTAATACAAGGTTTAGTTCATTTTCACGAGCTTTGATGATCATTTTATCAATGAGCGTATAATCAAAAACTCCTTCAGCTGGCTCCAATAATTCCCAGTAAACAGGAACCAGTATAGTATTAAGATTTAAATCTTTTAATTGAGGAAAAAGTGTATCAAAATATCTGATAGCTGTTGCACTTGAGTTTCCTAGCTCTCCGCCTAATAAGAGAAGTGGTTTGTTATTACGTAATAAAACCACATTGCCACTTTCATTTTTCTCTAACCGAACAATCTGTCCTATAGCATTTAACGATATGAAAAAAAATATCACAATAAACAAGTTTGCTGACTTCATACCAGTTCCGTTGAATAGCCAATTCAATTAAATAATTTTTCAATTTGCAAGTTCAAAATGAATTTATGGATTGAAAGGGCTATGGTTGTAATTTTGTAAATTTGAAATAAGTATTTCAATTTTTCCAAATAATGCAAAGTGATTTTGCATTATTTGGAATTTATCAATTTGTCCTCAAAGATTATTTTTTGAATTGTAATTCACCCGAAAAACCTTCACTAACATCCTCACCTGCAAGTCCATCAGCAACACCTTTGTAAGCATGTTTGCGCTGATAATTAGCGTTCCATAAATTTGGTGATTCATCAGGCAACCAAAACTCATGTTCTGACTCATTATCTGAAACGCCCCAGATAGTCACACCATATCGCTGATTATCAGGAATATACTGCATGTACATTTCGAGTACATTCCTGTACATTTCAGCCTGCAGGGCAAGTTGCTCGGTAGTTGGATTAGCAGTTCCAAGTCTAACATCCATTTCAGATATTTTAATTAACTTACCGGTAGCGGCTAATTTTTGAAACATTTGGGCAATCTTGTCCTTATCACTATCTAAAGAAAGGTGCATTTGAGTTCCGATACCATCTACGGTAGCACCTTGACTTTCAATATATTGAACATATTCAATGAGCCCATCGCATTTCGCAAGGCTGTACTCCAGGTTATAATCGTTGATAAATAATATATCATTAGCATTTCCGTACTGACGGGCTAAGTTAAATGCCTGAACAGCATAGTCTTGTCCTATATATTTTACCCAATAAAAATGATCATCAGCAGGATCAGTAACATCACCTGTTCTAAGTGTGCCGTTTTCAAGCATGGGTTCATTTACAACATCCCAGGCATGCACCTGCCCTTTGTAACGTGTTACCATTTTTGAAATCCAGTCTTCCAGTGCAACTTCAATCAAAGCTTTCTTTTCAGCATCAGTTTTTTCAACAATAGTTGGACCGGTGCCCCCTCCATCTGCAGCAAATACGATATCATCAATATAATAAGTACAAGCTGTCTCTCCAAAGTCAAAAATAAACTTCGTACGATCGGCAGTGGAAGGAGTAATTGTTTTTTCCACATAAGTCCAGGTTGTTCCTACATTAATTCCACCATAATAATTGGCGCTATAATTAGCACTTTGCACTTCAACCTGCAAAACAGCCGGTACATTAGCTTTGACCCAAAATGTGCATTTGTAATTTTTATCTTGCTCTAAAGGTTCACCAAAAGTATAAACCTGCTGCGCACTATAATTATTCGCTGCTGTTGGATTAGTTAGAACCATTGCATATCCAGTCCCACCATATCCTTCTCCAACTGCAGAGACGGCTCTTGTTGAACCATTTCCCCAGCCATTCCATCCATCAAGCGTTCCACTTTCGAAGTCTCCATTGGTTATTAAGTTTACAGGGGCTTCTGTAAAAACAACATCATCAATATGATAAGTACAAGCAGTTTCTCCAAAGTCAAAAATAAATTTAGTACGATCTGCAGTAGTTGGAACAATAGTTTTTTCCACCTTCATCCAGGTGGTTCCCACATTAATTCCGCCATAATAATTGGCACTGTAATTATCACTTTGAATTTCAACCTGCAGAACTGCTGATACATCAGCTTTGACCCAAAAAGTACAAAGGTACTCCTTGTCTTGTTCCAGCGGTGCACTAAAAGTATATACTTGTTGGGCACTATAGTTATTTGCTGCAGTAGGATTGGTAAGTACCATAGCATATCCTGTACCACCTATTCCTTCACCATCAGCTGATACAGCTCTTGTTGAACCATTTCCCCAGCCATTCCATCCATCAAGGGTACCATCTTCAAAGTCGCCATTGGATATTAAATTTGCTCCGGGAGTGCCAGGAATGATAGTTGGGGCAATTACCCCATTTAGGTATCCGGCATTTTGATTTGCATGCCAGCAAAGGGTATGCCCAAAAACCGACAAACCAGCTGATGTTAATTCAGTCATCAATGCATCCACCGA
>JARGGF010000706.1 GCA_029210905.1 Bacteroidales bacterium
TATCCCTGATTTAAAGGGCGTTATTCTTGAAACTTTCGGTTCTGGCAATGTACCAACTTCGAAATGGTTACTAACTTGTATTAAGCACGCAATTAAAAAAGATATTATCATATTAAACATCACTCAATGCGAAGGAGGTAAAGTGTCTATGGGGCAATATGAAACAAGCATGAACCTATTAAATTCTGGTGTCGTTTCCGGAAAAGATATGACAACAGAAGCTGCAATTTCCAAGTTAATGTTTTTACTTGGACAAGAGTTAACAGTAAACGAGATTAAAATGTATCTCAATAAAAGCTTACGTGGGGAAATTAGTGAATAGCAATATTTTTTTTTCGCAATTTTTTATTAATTTGCAGCCCTTATTTTTTGGCATGCCAGTTAAAAAAAAGGAGAGGTGCAGGAGTGGTTTATCTGGCACGCCTGGAAAGCGTGTGTACTGCAAAACGGTACCGGGGGTTCGAATCCCCCTCTCTCCGCCAGAATTGCGGAAATGAGTTGAATTAGTGAAAAATTAAAAATAAAGAAGGCATTAAATTTGTAGAAAAAAAGCAATATTTTAAATTTTAAAATCAATACAATCAAAATCAAGAGATTATTAATTAAAAATTCAAATCAATTATGAAAAGACTATTCGCGTTAATAGCAGTATTCGGGATGCTTTTTTTTGGAGCATCAAACGCTGTGGTTGCTCAAGATGAGACAGCTACGCCAGAATCAACTACTACACAACAAGTGGATTTAGCTTCCGACACTGAAGAAGCAGCAGCTGCAGCAGCAGAAGAAGGAAAATCATTACACAGTCAGTTGAAACAAAAATTTATTGAAGGTAATCCAACTTTCATGACTTTTGTATTAATCACACTTATTCTAGGATTGGCATTTGCTATTGAAAGAGTACTTTATTTGAACATGGCAACCAGTAATACAAAAAAACTGTTAAGCAAAGTTGAAGAAGCTTTGGATAATGGTGGTGTAGAAGCAGCAAAAGATGTTTGCCGTACTACCCGAGGCCCTGTTGCCAGTATTTTCTATCAAGGACTCGATCGTGCAGAACACGGTATTGATGTAGTTGAAAAATCAATTATTTCTTATGGTGGTGTTCAGGCTGGTTTATTGGAAAAAGGATTGAGCTGGTTGGCATTATTTATTGCCCTGGCACCTATGCTTGGTTTCATGGGAACAGTAATTGGTATGATTGGCGCATTTGATGCAATTCAGATTGCAGGGGACATTTCTCCCTCATTAGTTGCCGGTGGTATTAAAGTTGCTTTAATTACAACTGTAACAGGTCTTGTAGTTGCTATTATTCTCCAGATTTTTTATAACTATTGTGTATCTAAAATCGATAGCATCATTAATAACATGGAAGATGCTTCTATCTCCTTATTGGATTTGTTAGTGAAACACAACATGAAAAAATAAAAATACAAATGGAAAAATCAGGAAAAATAATTACCATAATATTGTGGGTTCTGCTCATCATTTCTGCGGTTCTTATTGTTTCATTAATGGTTAACATTTCTGAAAACGAACAAGACCCAACGATGGGAAGTTGGATTAACACCAACATAATATGGGCCTACATACTTATAGCTATTGCTGCAGGTTTTGCATTAATATCTTCATTAGTGCATACACTTACAGACAAAAAAGCTGCAAAAGGAGGGCTTATTGCTCTTGGATTTTTTGCAGTTATTGCTATTATTTCGTACATTTTTGCATCCGATGCGATGCCTACATTTATTGGTGTTAATGAATTCATCAACGATGGAACACTGACACCAAGAGTCTCTAAATTAGTGGATACAGGATTAATTGCTACATATATTTTGCTAGGAATAGCAATATTATCTATCGCATTTTCATCTGTCACCCGATTATTTAAATAACTAAATCCGTGGTAAAAAATACAGGAAAATATTATGTCAAGAAAAGTACCTGAAATACCGAGCGCATCATTGGCTGATATAGCTTTTATGTTGCTTATCTTTTTCCTGGTAACAACCACGATGGACGTTGACAGTGGTCTTGAAAGAAGACTTACACAATGGGTAGATCCGTCGCAAATTGACGAGACACCACAAATTAACGAACGAAATGTTTTTGTGGTACTTGTGAACAGGAACAACGATCTATTGGTTGAAAATGAGTATGCAAATATTGATAATCTAAGAGAAAGAGCGAAAGAGTTCATGGAAAATCCGAACAATTCGGAAACATTGCCTGAAAAAGAACCCATGGATGTACCTTATTTCGGTGAAATGATGGTTACAAAAGGGGTAATCTCTTTACGAAATGACTTAGATACCAGATATGGAACATACCTCGCTGTACAAAACGAATTGGTTGCTGCCATCAATGAACTGAGGGAAGAATTAGCGAAGCAAAAGTTTGGAAAATCATATAATGATTTAGACAGAGACCAGCAAAGTGCTATTCGTACCATTTATCCTTCAAAAATCTCAGAAGCTGAACCTAAAGGTAAAAATGTAGGAGGAAATTAATTATGAGTAAATTCAGAAAAAAAGGAGGAAAAGAATTACCTCCAATTTCAACAGCTTCATTACCTGATATCGTTTTTATGTTGCTTTTCTTCTTTATGGTAAGTACTACCATGAGAGAGGTTACTTATAAAGTATCAATAAGAATTCCTGAAGCAACAGAATTAAGCAAACTGGAAAAAAAATCATTAGTAAGTTATATATACGTTGGAGAACCTTTACGCCAATACCAAAAAGTATTTGGTGTTGCATCACGTATTCAGCTTAACGATGTATTTGCTACAGTGGATGATATTCAGGATTATATTACTGCTGAAAGAGAAGCAAGAGAAGAAAACGAAAGGCCTTCAATGATTACTTCTTTGAAAATTGATGAAAATACCAAAATGGGTATCGTTAATGATATTAAACAAGAGTTGCGTAAAGCGGCAGCCCTTCACATTAACTATTCATCAAGGAAAAAAGTAGAAAGATAATTTCAATCTCAATAAAAGAAAAGGGAACCAAATGGTTCCCTTTTCTTTTGCCTAATATCTGCGTATTATTCATTCGAAATATCAAATTTTAATCTTGAAATTTTTCCATTCCCGCCGACTGCAAAACCCATAAGTTTTCCGGGAACCGACCGAAAAGTATAAAAACCATTATCTGAAATATAAACCCAGTTTTTCCCTCCGTCGACAGAATAATCGCAACCCGTTTTTCCAATTGTAAAATAAAATGTTTGAATTTCATTGGTAACAACCTGAACGCACGATCGATATTCCGTTGGCATTGTTTCAGAAGAAATCCAGGTTTCTCCTCCATCTTTTGTTAAATATCCAAAATCAGGATCATTAATACCAAAAATCAACGCACGATTTTTATCCCACGCATGTATGCTTCTAAAATCATTATTTTCTTCAGCAGGAATTTTAAATACATTCCAATTTTCAAAAAGACGTTTTGGGCAAAGCACAAGTATATTTGCCTGGCGCTGTTGGTAATATTTTATAACAGCTAGGGCTTCGAAGGTTTT
>JARGGF010000707.1 GCA_029210905.1 Bacteroidales bacterium
AAAGAATCGAAATCGTAGCTAAATTCTTTATCAACCTGTTTGAAAGAGTTGTATAATTCGAACAACAAACTCAACTTATCTATGCTTTGCAGCTTGGTTAACTGGCTAACGTATTGTTGAATAGTGAATGATTTTGGCGACCAAATGGTTTTGTTTACTGCCTGACCAATGGCCCGTTTCAGGTGAAAACCCGTACGCTTATTAGGGAAAATAATTTCAATTCCTTTAAGGTTCTGGCCAAAGAGCCTGATTAAATCCTCCGCAGTTTCTTCAAGAAATGATTTCAATAGTTAGTTTTTTTGTGAGGCTATTCAAAAAGTAAATTTTCAGCCACCAAAACTCTAAAACTCTATATATTCACAAAACATATCCTTTTTAAAATCAGTGATTTTTGCGATTTTGTGGTTTTGTGTTTTAGTGGTATTTATCATATTTTGTGACTTTTGAACATTCTCTGATGATGACAGACAAAATTAACAAAATTCGTTATCTTTAAGCCTCTAAACATATATTTAAAAATTAAAATATGGACTTTATTGAATTGGCCAAACACCGCTACTCTTCGCGAAAATACCGGGCAAAAGCGGTTGAAACTGAAAAACTTAAGATAGTTTTGGAAGCCGGAAGAATTGCCCCTTCGGCAAACAATCAGCAACCCTGGATATTTGTAGTTATTAAGGAGGAGAACCTTGAAAATTTACAAGCTTGTTACCCGCGTGATTGGTTCAGATCAGCACCTATGGCAATTGTATTATGTGCAGATCATAGCAAATCGTGGAAAAGAAAAGATGGGAAAGATCATGCAGATATCGATGTTGCAATAGCTGCTGATCACATGACACTTGCGGCTACCAGTATCAATCTGGCCACTTGTTGGATTTGTAATTTTGATAAAGAAAAACTAATTAAAACGATCAACCTTCCCAGGCAATATGAGCCTGTTGTAATTTTATCGCTTGGTTATCCCGAGGACGAACCCAACCTGGAAAGACATGATACCAAAAGAAAAGAGCTTGTAGAAATTGTTTATTATGAAACGTTAAAACCTTTATAATATTTTAAATTTCAGCAAGTTGAAATTCCAAAATAACTGAGGTACCTTTATCAACCTCACTTTGTAAAATTATTTTTCCGTTAAGTTTTTCAGTCAGGTTTTTAACCAATGCTAATCCTATACCAGATCCCCTGTAAATTTTCTGATTGTTGTGTTCAACTTTGCGAAATGCATCAAATATAATTTTTTGCTCTTTTTCGGGTATGCCTATGCCTGTATCTGTTACGAATATTTCTAGTTTTATATTTGTATTCTTACTGAGTAAATAGGTTTTAGCGTTTTTATTTTCAGGCAGGTTTATTCTAAACCCAATTTCAACTGTTCCTTTTTCGGTATATTTATAGGCATTTTCTACAAGATTATAGATAATGTTTTTAAATATTGCGGGGTCTGAAAATAGTTTTAAACTTGTATCGGATTTTAAATTGAATGAGAAATTTTTATGGCTATATTCCCTGGAATTTTTAAATTCTTTATAAGTTGCTGCCAATATATCATTTAATACGAACTCAGTATTTTTTATTTGGTATTGGCCGGTATGTAATTTTGCAATATCCATTATGTTTTCAATCTGGGCCAATAAGTTATTAACGTTTTGTTCAATAATATCTGCATAATGGTCTCTTGTATTGAGGTTTATATCATGGTTCGTGATCAACTGAGAAAAACCCATTATTGCATTTAGTGGAGTTCTTATTTCGTGCGAAAGGTTTGACAAAAATGACGAGATTAGTTTTTGAGCATCTTCGGCTTTGTAAAGGGCTTTTTCCAGTTCAATGGTGCGCTCCTTTACTTTTTGAGCCAGCAATTTGTTTGTACCTTTCAGCTTTTCCGACAAAGTTCTTAATTCTTCGGCTTGCTCTCTGATTTCTTCTTCCTGAGCAACGGTTTCTTCGTATTTTTCTTTAAGTTCAGAATTTTTCTGACTTATTTCCAAAGTTCTGTCATCAACCAGTTGTATAAGTTTTCTTTTTTGCTTTTTAAGCACATTTATTCGTACTAGATGAGTACTATATGCCAGGCCGATTATAATGACAGCGAAAATTATACGGGCTATCCATGTTTTCCACCATGGAGGGATTACTTGTATTTTCAGCGATACGGTTTCATCACTCCAAACACCATTGCTGTTGGCAGCTTGGAGCATAAAGGTGTATTCTCCCGGCGATAAGTTGCTGTATGATGCGTAATTAATGTTATTGTTTGATATCCAATCTTTATCAAACCCATCCAATTTATATTTGTACTTATTATTTTTTGGTTCTGAATAGTCCAGTGCAGCAAATTCAATTGTTATAAAATTTTCGTAATAGTATAAACTTAATTTATCAGTCAACAAATTATATCTTTGATTATCAAGCGATTTATTAAAGAGTTTAATATCAACAATTACTGGTTTTGATGATGCGGTATCGGGTTGTACCAATTCGGGAATAAATTTGTTAATACCACTAATCCCTCCAAAATAAATGGCTCCATCAGCATCTTTAAAGGCTGCTCCCCAAAAAAAATGATTGTCCTGTAGCCCATCTTCCTGAGTATAATTGTAAAAAAAGTCTTTAACTGGATCATACATTGAGATTCCTTTGTCGGTGCTAAGCCATAAATTCCCATTTTTATCTTTCATTATGGCAAAGATTACATTATTTGGCAATCCATCTTCAACTGTATAATTAGTAAATTTTTCTGAATCTAAATCAAATTTGCACAATCCATGGCCAAAAGTACCAATCCATAAAACAGTTGTATCATATAATAATGAGATGACATTATTGTTTGGAAGGCTGTTGGAATCATCGGGTAAATGCTTCCAGCGTTTAAAATTTGCATTAATCCTTTCAGAGTCAGTAAACTCCATTTTATTTAAACCAAAGGACCAGGTGCCTAGCCAAAGATTACTATCTTTATCAAATACCATTGCCTGTGATTGTATTGAGTTGCTGATAAGGCTATTATTGTCCTGGTAGTCATGTTTGTAGCCTTTAAATTCATCCTTGTTAGTATCATATCTGTTTAAGCCTCCCTCAGTGCCAATCCATAACATTCCAGGCCGCCCCTCAATTATTCTTTGAATCCTGTTGTCTATCAGTCTGTTTTTATCAAAAAATGCATGAGATATGTTATCAAAATTATCATTTTCCTTATTATACTTTAACAATCCTGAATTCCAATCCGAGACCCATAAGTTATTTTTACTATCTATTAGGATTGCATTAATATTACCTGCATTGCCCTTAGTGTTTTTCTTACTGAAGTTTTTATAGTGTTTGCTTTTTTTCGATTTTAATGAGTAGCGGACGAGTCCATTGTTAATGTATCCAACCCATAAATTATTTCCATCAGATGCTATGGATTTTACGATACCTGAAACATCTTCAGTTGAGTTATAAGAAAAATTCTCATAAGTGATAAAATTATTTTGCGTAACAAATTTTTCAACTCCACTTTCAGTACCAATCCATACTA
>JARGGF010000708.1 GCA_029210905.1 Bacteroidales bacterium
GGAAAATAATAGGTGAGGGATACCACCACAAATGCGGAGATGCCCATGCCGAAGTAAATGCAATTAATTCAGTATCAAATCATTCTCTATTAAAAGAATCTACATTGTATGTTAACCTGGAACCTTGTGCCCATCATGGTAAAACACCTCCTTGTTCCGATTTAATAGTGGAAAAACAAATACCCAAGGTGCTAATTGGGTGCCAGGATAGCTTTGCGAAAGTAGCTGGCAAAGGCATAGAAAAACTAAGAAAAGCCGGTTGTGAAGTGATTGTTGGCCTGCTTGAGAAGGAAAGTCTGGAATTAAACAAAAGATTCTTTACGTTTCATGAAAAAAAACGGCCTTACATTATTTTAAAATGGGCCCAGACGGTTGACGGGTTTATTGATATGGTTCGGCATCCGGATGCTCCCATAGAACCTTATTGGATTACCAATGATTTGGCAAGGAGATTGGTGCATAAATGGCGCACAGAAGAAGATGCCTTTATGGTTGGCACCACTACTGCAAAAAATGATAACCCCAGATTGACAGCACGCGATTGGAATGGAAGGAACCCTGTTCGTGTCGTATTAGACAGAAACTTAAGTCTTGATTCGACACTTCATATATTTGACAATGAAGCCAAAACGCTGGTATTTAATTCTTTAAAGAATGAAACCCGTGAAAATATACATTTTGTAAAAGTGAGTTTTGACGACAATTTAATTAATTCGATTTTAAGTAAATTGTATGATTTTGAAATTCAGTCACTTGTTGTTGAAGGGGGCCGAATGTTACTGAATAGTTTTATTCTTCAAAATTTATGGGATGAAGCACGTGTATTTATTGGGAACAAACAATTTTTTGATGGAACCAGTGCGCCAGAAATTATCGGACAACTGGTTTCCAAAGAAATTATTGGCGATAGTAGTTTGTTGATTTACAACAATAAAAACTCAAAACCTTAATTTATAAAGTCATGAAAAATTTTCTAATCGTCACTTTTGTTTTTGCAATAGCTGTTATTACTCATTCTCAAACAATAGTATATAAAACAATTCAGAACATTCCTTATTATGATAATGCTGTTTATCTGTCAGATGAATATAGTAAGGAACGATGTGTTTTGGACGTTTACTATCCGGCAAACAAAAAAGATTTTGCTACCATAGTATGGTTTCATGGTGGTGGTTTAACTGGTGGAAACAAAGAAATCCCCGCTGCTCTTAAGGAAAAAGGAGTATGCGTGGTGGCTGTAAATTATAGGCTTTATCCTAAAATCAAAGCTCCAAAATATATTGAAGATGCAGCCGCTGCCGTTGCATGGGTTTTTAATAATATTGAAAAATATGGTGGTAATCCTGAATTGATTTTTGTTTCAGGACACTCTGCTGGAGGCTACCTGACAAGTATGATTGGGCTTGATAAAAAATGGCTTAATGCTTTTAATATTGATGCCAATAAAATTGCGGGATTAGTTCCATTTAGTGGTCACACCATCACACATTTTACAGTTCGTGAAGAAAGAGGAATTCCCGGGACCCAGCCTATTGTTGATGAATTGGCTCCGCTTTTTTATGTACGTTCAGATGCACCACCTTTGTTATTGATTACAGGAGATCGGGAGTTGGAGATGTTGGGACGGTATGAAGAAAATGCTTATTTGATGCGAATGATGAAAATTGTTGGGCATAAAGATACAAAGCTTTATGAATTAGGTGGTTATGGGCACAATATGGCTGAACCTGCTTTCCCTTTATTACTCAAAGAAGTGAAAAGGATATCTGAGCCAGACTAAAATTATTCCGAATTGTTGCTGTTTTGGAGGACAACAGTTTTTTTAATAGCACGCAAGCAGATTCATCAAATATATATTCCTGTATGCAAAAAAAAGTCTGATGTTATTAAATATATTTTTTGATTTATTATTTTCCACTAATTGGCAATGAAAAAAATACTGTAGTACCTTCATTTAGCTTTGATTCTATCTTTAATTCACCTCCCATAAGTTCAACCATTTTATTGGTTAATGAAAGACCAATTCCCATTCCTTCATGAAATTTTAACATATTACGTTCTAATTTTGTAAATCCATCTAGTAATAGATTAATTTTATCTAAAGGAATGCCGGTTCCAAAGTCTCTTACATAAAATTCAATTTTGTTAGATTCTTTTATTTGACATCCAAAGTGAATTATATCTGATTTTGAAAACTTTGTAGCATTATCAATTAAAAACGAAAATATCTGCTTAATTCGGAATTCATCTGAGGTGAAAAAATACTCTTTTGCTGTATCACCTATAAAATATTCAAACTTAATTTTAGTTTTACCAGAAGACTGGTAATTTTGCTCTGTCTCAATCAAAATGTCATTAAAAAGATCGTTGATAGAACAAATCTTATATTCTAATCTAATATCACCCGATTTTAAACGGGAGAATTCAATTAAATCATCAACTAATTTAAGCAATCTATATCCTGATGATTTTATGATACGCAAAAAAATATCTTGTTTTTCTTTGCTGATCTTTTTATTGCCAATAATTTCACTAAAGCCAACAATTGCATTTATAGGTGTACGAAATTCATGGGATACATTGTTGATAAATTCTCTTTTAATTTGCTCAGCTACAGAGTTCTGTGACTTGAAGGCTTCAATTTCTTTTTCCCTGTTGTGAATTGTTTTGTTAAGTTCTTCATTAGAAGCAAATATTTGTTCAATTAGTTGGATGAATATTATTAGCCCATAAAACTGATTATTCTTGTAAACCGGAACCAGATAGGTGTTTTTATTTTTAACAAATTCGATAATATCATTTAAAGAGGCATTATGGTCAATCCATGCTCTTGGTGTTACACAATCGATGGCCAGTTTATGACGTTTTTTTAATAAATCGGATGGTGTAACTATGCCACAAAATGTACTGTTGTCAACAATAACTACATATCCATATTCTAACAAGATTGATTCGTACTTATCAATGCCGTCATATGCTGGTACTATTGGAAAGTTTTTAATTATGTACTTCTCAATGGAATTCTCAAAAGGTTCCTTCAATTGCATCATAGGATAATTTAATCTTGAAATCCACTTTAATTAATTCTCTTGCTGAGGTATATGGGAACACATTTTCAGATAGAATTTTAATTATTGTTTCCTTATCTATCTTATTCAATATCATTTTATTAACAAAAACTGCCTCAATTCTCTCATCTTCTATCTCAAAGTATTCAAATTCGTCAGGTACAAGATACTCAAAGGCTTTAGAAACGCCAATTTTTCCCTGAGGTGTTTTTGACCCAACAATAAGAATATCCTCAAATGGAGGAAGTTTAATATGTTCGAAAGTTAAGTTAAGTGAGTATTTTGCAGGTGTATTTTTTTTCATTTTCGGTTAGTTTTGATAGTAAAGTTAAAAAAATATATTAATTAAAAAAAGGGTTGAGGCTATTTCCAGTGATTCCGAAAATAACACTTCAACGTTTTTTTCATTATCGACTTTGGGATATATCCACAGTAATTCCAGTCCCT
>JARGGF010000709.1 GCA_029210905.1 Bacteroidales bacterium
TATTATTTAACCGGTTTTATGAACCCGATATTGATATAAATACGATGCAATTTACCAGTTCTGAAGTGTTTAGTAACCCATCAGATATTAGACACTCTTTACGTTGGATAGGAATTATTTCCGATTTGGTTGAAACTATGGAAATTTCAGCTTCAACAGGAATACATGATGCTGGTGCAGCCATAAAAATGCTCCTGGCCGGGGCCACCACTGTGCAGGTTTGCTCAACATTGTACAAAAATGGCGTCCAGGAACTTGGAAAAATAATTGCAGGTATTGAAAAATGGATGGATTCCAAAGGTTATGAATCAGTTAACGATATTCGCGGGCTGCTTAGTTATAGAGAGATACCTAATCCTTCAGTGTACGAAAGAGCTCAGTTTATGAAGTATTTTTCATCGGTTGAATAAAATTTAAAAAAAAGAGCAATAAAATTGCTCTTTTTTATGCCTGAATTACTCCGGATCCAATAAGTTCATCGTCATTGTACCAGGCTGCAAATTGTCCGGGAGTAATGCCTCGTTGTAGCTGCTCAAAAATTATATATAAACCTTCTTCCTTCATGTGCAGTGTTGCTTTTTGCAAAGGTTGCCTGTACCTGTGGCGAACAAGATAGTTTCTTGATTCACCTGTGCTCATTTTCAGATCTTCCCTAATGTAATGAATCTCGTCTTTTGAAATGAACAAGCCTTTTCGGAACAATCCGGGATGTTCCTTACCCTGGCCAACATAAATAATATTGTCTTCGATATTTGTTCCGATAACAAATAGAGGAAGGGGTTTTCCCCCAATATTTAATCCTTTTCGCTGTCCAATAGTATAATAGTGCGCTCCGTTATGCTCACCAACCTTTACACCATCATTTCTTGAGAAAAGAAATGGCTGAACAGCCTTTGTTAGCGATGAAAAATTTTGGAAATTTTTAGTTTTAAAATACTCACTGTCAATTTCAATTACCTCACCTTTTTTAGGAGCTAATTTTTGTTGCAGAAAAACCGGTAAATCAACTTTTCCAACAAAACAAATTCCTTGAGAATCTTTTTTATCTGCCGATGCCAGTTTTAGTTTCTTGGCAATAGCTCTAACTTCAGGTTTTTCAATATCACCAATAGGAAACAGCGCTTTAACAAGTTGTTTTTGCGATAATTGGCACAAAAAATAACTTTGATCTTTGTTGTTGTCGCTACCCGCCAGCAGACGATGTATTTCTTTCCCTTCTTTTACAAAGGTTTCTTTTCTACAATAATGACCGGTTGCAACAAACTCTGCACCTAGTTTTACTGCCTCGTCAATAAAAACATCAAATTTAATTTCCCGGTTGCACAAAACATCCGGATTAGGCGTTCTTCCTTTTTCATATTCCGAAAACATGTAATCAACTACTTTTTTTCGGTAAGGTCCGCTTAAATCAACTGTTTTAAAAGGAATTTCAAGTTTTTTTGCTACCAATTGTGCAAACATTAAATCGTTATCCCACGGACAATCACCAGTGAGAACACCCGTAGTATCGTGCCAATTTATCATAAAAAGTGCAGTTAATTCATGTCCCTGTTGTTTTAACAGGTATGCTGCAACACTTGAGTCTACTCCGCCCGACAATCCTATAACTACTTTGGCCATTAATTATCTCCTTTTTAAGAATATATGATGTTTTATTGTTTTAAATGATCAAGAATGTGCATAAGCTCCACAAAAAGTGCTTCTTTATCAGTGTCTTTGAAATCTAATACCTTGGATTTCAATTTTTTAATGTGTATGTCAATTATTTCGGCCTGATATTTATCTTCAAAATTATCTATTATTGTAAAGGCTTCAAAGGCTACACCAAAGTCGCCTGAAATAAAAAAATCCACAAATAGTCCTAAATGTTCACTATAGTCTAACCCCGATTGCCAGCATGTGCTCAGCAAATCCTTTCTAATTGATAAATATTTTTCATTCTTTAAGGCTAAGATAATTTCATTAGTGCTGTTCTTATTTTTTAAATCACCAAGGAATTTTAGTATTGCTGATTTTATCTCTCCGGAATTACTACTGTTTAATAAATTAATGACAAAAGGTAATATTCTGGGATTTCCTGTATTACGTAGTTGTTTAATTGTAAAAAGAACTTCATCTTTGTTATCGCTTTCTAGCTTTTTTACAATTAAATTGATTGATTTATCATCTTTCATTTATAAAATATTTGTTAACTTGCAAAAGTATAAATTAGTTTTATATGCTGAAAGATTCGGTTTTTTCAGGTACTAATTTTAACAACAAATAACATAATTAATACTAAACATTAATTTTCAGAAAATGAAACCCTTTAAACCAGTATATATTAGCCTGATATTTTTTTTAACTTTTCAATTTTTTTCATGTGGTTCTGATAATCAAGTCACAGATAATGAGGTGGTTGATGATTTGAGTCAGAATAATATTTTGTTTTCAACCATTGAGGTTTTTAAAACCCTGCCTTCACCTGTTGAAACTGCCGAACTAATTCAGAAAACCGGTGTAAAATTTGATGAGAATATACTTAATCCAGTCAAAAATTCACCATATTATGAAACCAGCTATAGTATAGCCCTTAATTTAGGCGTTTATTGTGCCGATTTAAGTTATACTACTTTTTATGATCAGAAACAAATCACCATGGAATATTTGAGTGCTGTAAAAGCAATGGCTGATGGACTTGGTTTGGTAGAGATGATTAAGAAAGACGATTTGTTAAAACTTGAAGATAATTTATACGATCGTGATACCATTAAATCCCTGATCCATGATGTTTTTTTAAGCTCAGGTGAATTTTTAAATGATAATAACAGACCAGAAGTGGCTCTACTTGTTGAAGTTGGTGGCTGGATTGAAGGACTGTATATTGCCATGCAGCTTGCTAAGCAATCAGGTCATATAAACAAAGAATTGGTTGATCGGGTTGCAGAGCAGCGAAATTCTCTAATTCTTGTAATAAGCTCGCTTGAAAATTTTTCGAATCACCAACAAATTAATGAGGTATTATTTGATTTGAAAGACCTGATGAAAATTTATGATAAAATGGTAGTTCCTGAGGGGGAAAATTTTGATTCGAATGCAGTGCTGATGCTAACAAAGAATTCTAAGGCTTATGTCACTCCTGAGATATTCCTTAACCTATACCATCAAATAAGCCGTATCCGTAATAGTTATACACAGTAATAATTATACTTAGGATATTAATTTGTTCTACAAAAAATAAATGATGAAAGCAGCTAATTCGCTTTATTTCATAACACTATGTTCCATTTTGTTATGGACTTTTTCAGGTACAACATTATTTGCCCAACAAGATTCGTTGGCAAAGAGGCCAAAAATTGGACTGGTACTGAGTGGGGGCGGTGCGAAAGGACTTGCCCACGTTGGGGTGTTAAAGGTAATTGAAAAATACAATATCCCAATCGATTATATTACCGGAACTAGTATGGGTAGTATAGTTGGAGCTTTATATTCAATTGGGTATTCTGCCAATGATATCGAAAAAATTGCACACTC
>JARGGF010000070.1 GCA_029210905.1 Bacteroidales bacterium
CTATTTGAATACATCGTAGATGTTCATGAACGGCTCAAGCCCTGCGCCACCGCTAAAGCTATAGGCGACACGCGGTCAACGAAGTTAATAATACAGGCTTAGCAAATCTCTGTAAACCAGCATGATAGATTCGAAAGTCTATATGCCACTATTTAGATCAATTCTTATTTTTTTTATCCGCTTCAGTCAATTGATATCCAACAAGTTTTGCCGATGGAATAATTTTCTGTATTACTTCCAAACCTTTTTGTGCCGGTGATTTCTTATCATAAAAACGATAAATGTATACTGTTTCAACTTCATCATTATTTCTTAGGTAGAAAACATGTGGAATATCAATCCCCAGCCACAAGTATTTAAATCCACTGTCCTGGATTTTAATCTCTTCAGGCAATTTTTTTAGCATTGCATTCAGGTTTTCGTCGGCAAAAACTGCTTCGGCTGAATCAATGGCTGGAACCTGGACAAAATAGAGCGAGTCAAATTCATCGGCTTCCAATGTCGATATGGATTTTAATATTTTACTGACAATTTTACCGTATTTTGAGTTTTTTTGCTTTTCAACAAAATCTTTATGAAAGCTAATATCAGTAGCGCCCGGATAATAGTTAACATCATATCCTCCAACAATATACCTGGTGTCTGATCCATTAACCTGATGCACATCAACCAATGGGGATAAGGAATTATTAAGGATTTCTGCTATCTTTTTATTGTATTGATGTCCGGGGTATTTGTTCAGCATTTTTTCGGCAAGGGGTATTAATTTCATTTCTTCGCTTATATCATAATAAGGATATTCATTTCCATGTGATTGCGCATACAGATTTTCAATTTTATTTTTTAACCGATAAGGTTCGTCTGCTATTTTTTCGATAATTTCTTCAATTATTGGTGCCTGATCCAGGCCAAAGTATAATCCTTCAGCTTCAACTACGCTAATGCCAAGTGTGTCAAATTCATTATACAGCCTATCACCTTCTTCCATATATTTGTTGAAATCATCATCGGAAAGTAGAAGACTGATTAGACTATCCCGCATACGTAGCACATTTTCAATATCTCTCATCGATTTAATTTGGTCTTTATTTTCTAACGCATTTTTCAAACCCAATAATTGATTTACAATCAACGGTTTATCCGAAATTAAGGCATCAAGTTTTCCTGATTTGCCTTCAGGTTCCTTGATGTTCTCATCCATTTCAGTTGTCACAGATACACTGTCAATATTATTGTTTTGTGTTTGGGTAGTGTTATTACATGCTAAAGTTGCGCTAAATATTATGCAAATGGAGAAGATTGTTTTTTTCATAACTTGTTTTTTTTCATTGAAAAATTAAAGATTGGAAAAATTAGGTTTTATGATTTTATCAATTTCATTATCAAATTTACAATTTGAATGAACAATCTTCAAATTAATGATGCGTTTATTGATGAAAATTAACGTCATTTTAACTTATTAATCCACACAATAAACCAGGTAATACGCACATAATCAATGTATTATTGTGTTTTTTAATATCCCTAGTGGTTGAATGCAAACCATACTACTTCTTTTTAATTTCCGGGAATGAAATGTTATATATAACCGCAATGGTTCTAATTATTAATATAATAGAAATGGTAATCGCAGAATTAATTTCAAAGCTCATTCCAAGGTATTTAAAAAGCAAAAACACCAAAGCCCCAACCAAACAAGCTGTTGCATAAATCTCTTTGCGCAATATAACAGGTACTTCATTGGCCAACATATCCCGGATAACACCTCCGGCTGTGGCACTTGTTATTCCTAATAAAACAGCAAAACCTTCGTCGAGTCCAAAATTCATTGCTTTTTCAAGCCCGTAGATGGTAAAAACACCTAATCCAATGGAATCAAAAATAAAAAGTGCTTTTTGAAGTTTTAAAACAAACCTGTCGAATAAAATTCCGAAAACAACAGCGCCAATTATTACATAAAGATAAAGTTGATTCTGCAACCAGTCAACAGGAGTGCTTCCTAAAACTACATCGCGGATAGTACCTCCACCAATTGCTGTGGCAAATCCAATAACAATGGCACCAAATATGTCCATTTTCTTTTCTGCGGCTACTCTTACTCCACTCACAGCAAAAACAAAAGTGCCTGTTAAATCCAGCAATTGATATACATTCATCTCTTAAAAATTGGAAGCCAAGATATTGAAAAGAATTAATAAATAACAAACCAAATTTACAACTTACAAATATTAACAAATAATGAACAGGTAAAGTCTCACAAAATCAAAATTATAGACTCTTGTGCTAACAAAAATATTAAAACAAAATCTTGCTGGCATTGTTTTTGCAAAAACATAGTTTAGAGCAAACAAAAAAATAGAGAGCGATGCCATACAGAAGATTACCAAATACCGATTTGGCCCGAATTAGAGCAATGAAAGCTGCTGTAAAAAAAGGAACAAACGTACCACCTTTCAACCTTGCCTATTCACAAGCCTTGTATGTTAAGATAAAAGCCTTTTTGCCTGCATTTGAAAAAGCAGTTGAAGAACAAAGAAGGGCTCATAATATTCAGGCTTCGAAAAATAAAGATTATGCCAAAGCTTTTAAAAAAGCGCAAATGTATATTTCACACTTTATCCAGGTGCTTAATTTTGCTATAGTGCGTGGCGAATTTCCTGCAAATGTCAGAAAGTTTTATGGTTTTAGTACCGAGGAAAAAAAAGTGCCGTCGTTAAATACTGAAGATGAACTCATTGAAATTGGCAAAAAATTAATAAAGGGTGAAAAGGAACGTACAATGAATGGAGGTACTCCAATTCTTAGTCCTAAAATTTCACTTGTTAATATCCATTTCGATAAATTTGTTGAAGCTCATGAATATCAGACCAGATTGAAGGACAATAGCGGTAGGGCAAATATGACTGTTGCCTCATTACGCATGAAAGCCGATCAACTGATACTTGATATCTGGAATGAGGTTGAAAAATATTTTGATGAAATGGAACCTGCTGAAAAAAGAAAACAGGCTACAGCCTACGGATTGGTTTATGTTTATCGTAAAAGCGAAAGAGATTCGACAAAAAATTTCCTGCACCATAGCACCAGGTTGCTAGTTCAATCAAACTAGTTAGCTGGTGCCAATTCTCGAAATTCCATATTCTTAATGTGCTTTTAATTTCAAGGGAATTCGAAAAGCTGAATCGCCAATCAACTTATAAGTTGCTTTAGGTGTAATTAAACAGCAATTTGGAAAAATCAATTAAAACATCTAATTTACCGAAAAAATTCTAACCAAAAGAGAAGTATTATGAACCTAAAATCTAACTTTTTTAAAGCAATTAAATTTGGCCTGGCTATAATTGCTGTCTTTTTATTTAGTATCAACTCTCAAGCACAAGCGATTACCGGAAAATGGAAAACAATTGATGATGAAACTGGCGAAGCTAAGTCAATTGTTCAGATTTGGCTGGCAGAAGATGGCCTTTATTATGGTAAAATAATGAAGCTTTTTGATGAAACCAAACAAAACTCAGTTTGCGATAAGTGTGAACAATCGGACCCCCGATACAATCAGAAAGTTCTGGGTATGAAAATTATTCAGAAAATGAAAAAAACCGGTGGAAATGAATATACCGAAGGTACTATTCTTGACCCAAACAATGGAAAAGTATATAAATGCAAACTATTTCGTGAAGGTGATAATTTAATGGTACGTGGATATATTGCTTTTTTGTATCGCACGCAAACCTGGCTACCTGCTGAATAATATTGTAAATAAATATTGCAAACCTTCATTCCCGGATGAAGGTTTTTTTATTTTATCGTATTCGGGTACTTTTGTTTTAAAATCTAAAAATATGATATTTAAAAGATTAATACTGTATTTTATAGCCACATTTTTGGTAATAAACATCTCTGCCCAAATGTTCGAAGGGGGTTTTATTGGCGGATTAAGCGCAAGCCAGATAGATGGCGATACTCAAAAAGACTACAAAAAACCTGGCTTCTATGCAGGAGTTTTTGTTGAAACTGATTTTACCCAGGTAATTGGCGCAAAAATAGAGCTATATTACATTGGAAAAGGGGCAAAAAAGAAAATTGACGATTTCGAAGAGTTTAATACAACTTTGAGGTATGTAGACATGCCGTTTCTTTTAACAATAAAACCATTTGATCGGGCAGAATTGGATATAGGGGTTGCACTATCATACCTGATAAATTCAAAGTATGTTACTCTTGGAAATACAATTCCGGGAGGTGTGGATGGAATGCACCACTTCGATTTTGGAGCAATGGCCTCAGCATCATATTATTTTACTGATAATTTGGCATTTAACGTTAGAGTTGAATACAGCATGGTGCCTGTTAAAAATTATCCCAACTGGTTCAACAATAATTTAAGTTTTGGGCTGGTTTATAAAATTTTGTAATAAGATCTTCCAGATCATAAAAAAATGTACAATTATGATTCATTTACCTATACTGTATAATTGACTTCTTCAAGGCCAGCGCCGTTAATAAAATCCATCAAAATATTGATTTTCTTTGTGTTCCTTTGTGATAAAACTTTGAGTAACTTTGTGCCACTTTTCTGGAATACTATGTATCACAAAGGATTGCACTAAGTTTCGCTAAGTATTTGAACCTTTAGCTCTGCGCAGCAAATTAATAAAGCAATAATTGCTAAAGCGAGTCCAGAAAATTACCATAATCCTGATACAATTGCATACTAATCAAAATGGTAGCATGGCTCCTTTGGTAACTTATTGCCTCTTTTATTCCATATTCTTTAGCAAAATTAATAATAGTATGTTTTGGCGTTAATTGGTCATATTCAGCCACTTGTATCAATGTTTTGCCTGACGGGATTTTCAATTTGTAATTGACAGGGCTAATGATTTTAAATGCTTTGGAAAGCAGTTTAATATCAAATCCGGAATTGACGTAGGTTGTTAACAATGGCTGCAGTGTTTTATTTTTAAGCATAATTTGCTCCCAGTCAATTACCGGAATCATTAAACTTAGGTGCGTAAATTTATGATATTGCGATGCAAGCAATAAAAATGAAGCGCCCATAGAACCACCCCATGCACTTATTTCTTTTGGATTTTGTTGTTGCAGGTAAGTGAGCATGGTTCTTAGTTCCCGGACTGCTTCCAGTTGAATATTCAATGTATTTTGAACATTTGAACTTATAAAACCATCCCCGTTTTCCTTTTCGTTTGCTTTACGATTCAAATGAAAAGGGGGAATATAAACAACAACCGCATAACCTCGTTTTAGTTCTTCGATAAAAAAATGTTTGATAAAGCCGAAGGCCATGTCTGAAACCCCAAGGCCGGGCAACCACAGAATGATTTTACTGTCTTTAAGTTCCTCTTTTCTATAAATGTAGAAAAATGCTGAATCTGAGGGATTTAGATAGGATAATCTGGAAGGAAAAGTTGCAGTTTCTTCAAACAACTTGTTGTCGAATTCTTTTTGCAGGCTCCAGTTTTGTCGTTTTTTAAACTTTATTTCGCCAATCGATATTGGGGCTGTTGATTCTTCAAACTTAAAAGTATCCAGGAATTGTTTCAGGGAATCAGCATTACCCGGATTATAATCGTTTACTATTTTGTTATTGATACTTTCAATGCTACTATGGTCTATCAGGATTTGAATGCTTTTATTAAAAACCAGCATAAGCAAAAGAACAAACAGCAAGGAGAACAGTAAATAAGAGAACCGTTTTATCCTTTTTATCCTTTTTTTTTCACCGGTTCCGGATTTCATAATAATTTCACTTAAAGGTGATTAAATAAAAAGATCTGCCGAATTGGTCCGGCAGATCTTTTAAACATTCATACAATTATAGTTATTTTTTATAGGTCTCAGCCAGTTTTAATGCATTGTATGCGTTTACAATACCTCCGGTTGAGCTCAATTTTTTAAATTCCATTTTCTTCGATTTTTCACCTGGCACAGTAACCTTAACATCTCCATAATTAGAAACCGATTCCAGTAAAATATTCCTTAATTCTTCGGCTTTAAGCTCTGGGTAATAAGATAGTACCAACGCAGCTACACCTGTTACAACCGGAGCAGCCATGCTTGTTCCCTGAGAATTTTTATAATTATTTTCTGGCGTGGTAGAGTAAATGGCTTCTCCGGGAGCAAATAACGAAACTGTTTTTTGACCATAATTAGAGAATCCTGCTGCAAAATCGTCATTATCTTCCCATCCTGAAGCACCAACCTCAATCCATGTTTTGCTCATTTTTTTTGATTTTAAATATTCCGGATTAGGGTAATTTGGGTTTTCATCAGTATTTCTGCCATCATTTCCTGCAGCATGGACCAATAAAACACCTTTTTTCTCTGCATACTTAACTGCCTTATCTACAACCTCTTTGTAAGGCGAATAGTCTTTCCCAAAACTCATGTTAATTATCTTCGCGCCATTATTTACTGCATAATAAATGGAATTGGCAACGTCTTTATCTCTTTCGTCTCCGTCGGGCACGGTTCTGATTACCATAATTTTTATATCATTGGCTACACCTTTAATCCCAATATCATTGTTTCTGTTGGCACCAATTATTCCTGCAACATGAGTTCCATGGAAAGGATCCGGCCCTTTTACTTTATTGTTTCCGTAAAACTTTTCTTTTTTATTGGCATAGTCGTCACCAACAATGGAGCGAGGGTCAAAATCGGTGTTTAAATTATATTCCACCTGTTTTTTGTAATAATCTACCCCTTCTTTTAAATCATCAACCGAGGCACCCATAGCAGCAATGGTTCCTAAAATCTGTTTTGCTTTGGCAATCCCCTCTTCATCACCTTCAATAGCATTTACTTCTTCCAGGGTGTAATCGTTCTTTTTTAATATGGCTTTTACAGTAGAATCAGCCTGATTATATGCCAGCATAAACTGCCCCAGCATATTATTCATGCCCTTTGCCTCTTGCAATTTTTTTTCATAATCAGCTTTTATTGTTTGATATTCATTGTATTCAGCAAGTTGTTTCCCCTTAAAATCCGAAGCAGTTTTGCCATCATAGATTTTCTTATACTTTACATACAACCTGGTTAACTCAAGATTATCATGATCCACCATTTCACCTTTAGCATTGCCTATAAAATTCCAGCCATTGATGTCGTCAATGTAACCGTTTTTGTCATCATCGACTCCGTTTCCGGCAATTTCACCAGTATTTACCCAAATTTTATCTTTTAGGTCTTCATGGTCAATGTCTATTCCGGAATCAATAATGGCAACAATAACCGTTTTTGATTTTTTATTGGCAAGTAATTCAGCATAAGCTTTTTCTGTGCTTACACCACGTACTTTATCAGTCTGGTAATCAAGATTAAACCAGTTTTTTGGAGCTTTTATCAGTGTATCAGCCATTGCCACAAAAGTGTTATCAGGCCTGAAACTGTCTTGTGCGTTAATTATCCCAATACATCCCAATAAAGCTACCGTAATAAATAATTTTTTATACATCATTTTTAAATATTAAATTAATTGGAATAAAAATTTTAAAACAAAGATAATTGAATTTGAGTAACTAAAAACTGCAATTTGGTGAATTGAATTATTGACGCCGGATTTTTTCTAAACCTGTTTGCAGATGGAATAATAAATTGAGCAGGTTCAATTAATTTTCATAATTTTGAAGATATTATAGCGCATAGGTTATTTTGTAAATTGACTAATTATCAGTAATATAGCCTGTAGATTCCGGGGAAAGGTTTCATCCTTTTTTTCGTGGAAAGTTTATAAAATACCATGCAGTGTCATAGATTTTGAGGAAAAAAATTTGATATTTTCACAGATAAATACCATTTAAAATGTTAAGAAATAAAGTTACTATTCTTATTACAGTTGCTGTATTAATTGCCATTGCAATAGGTTTGCAATTTTTGAAGGATGGGGGCTCCGGCCTTCCGGATTCATTAAAAGCGATCCCTGATGACGCAGCAATTGTTCTTGAGTCGAAAAACTTTGTTAATCTTTTAAACAACATTAATAATAATAATCAGTTTAAGCTCGAATTCTCAGAAGTGAAAGAATTCAGCGACTTTTTTGCGCAAGCAGAGTTTATTGACTCACTGTTAAAAACATATAAAGACGTTCAACGCATTTTTGATGGGAATCAGACCATTCTTTCTGGACATATTTCTGCCAATAATCAATTGGTGCTTTTGGTTGTTGCACCTGTGAAAAACGAAGCGGACCAGACTGCCATTAAAAATGCCGTAGCCAGGCAAATTGGAGATAAAGCTACCATCAGGCAAAGGCTTTACGAGCAGCAGACCATTTTTGACGTTGTATATTTTGAGCAAGGGGCTGAGGTAAATGACTTTTCTTACACTTTTGCCAATGGAATTTTTATTTTCAGTCAATCAAAAATTCTTACAGAGGAAGCTGTTCGCCGCCAAAATTCGGGTTTTTCCCTGGCCACCAATAAGGGTTTTATGTCTATGGCAAAAACCGCAGGAAAAAATGCAGAAATTAATATTTATCTGAATTACAGAACTTTACCTAAAAGTTTTAAAAATATTCTGGGTGGCAAGGGCAGTAGTTTTTATGATTTTCTGTCAGGTTTTGCCGAATGGAGCGAGTTTGATATGATGTATAAAAACGACGCTTTTTTAATGAGTGGCTTTACCTATTCTGATGATTCTCTCAATAATTATTTGAATATTTTTAAAAACCAGAAAGCTGTTGAAAATGATTTTTTAGGAGTTTTGCCTGGTAATACCTCTGCTTTTATTGCCTTTAACTTTTCCGATGCCAAAACATGGAGAAAAGCATACATTGAGTATCTTCAAAAAAGGGGCGAATATGCCAGGCTGGCCTCAAAACTTGATAATATTTCAGCCAGGTATGGTTTAGATGTGCCAGAGTTATTTTATGGAAGTATTGAAGGTGCAGTTTGTATTAACTGGATGAATACAAATTTGATAAATGGCGATCAGGAAGTGATTGGAATTATGGAGCTTAGAGATGCTGAACTAATGAAAACCGAACTTGCCCGGATGAAGCCAAAGGATAGTACTTCTGTTGCAAAAATGAGTGTGCCAGTTGCTGTAGGAAATGCAAATGCTTATTCCTTTACCGAAAACTTCCTGTTTAGTTATTTATTTGGCAATGCATTTGATGCCCTTGAGGCAAATTATTACATGATTTACGGGGACAATTTAATATTGGCCAAAAGTATAGCTGCCTTGCAAATGTATGATAGAAAAGTCAGAACAGGTTCGCGCTTAAAAGAAGACAAATATTTTATTCAGTTTTCTAATTCATTGTCCTCAGAATCAAATATATACCTCTATCTGAATTTTGCAAATTCAAAATCATTGATAGCTGAAAATTTAAACAGTAAGTATCAAAATATCTATTTGGAAAATGCCCAAAAATTTAGCAAAATACAAGCCCTAGGTTTTCAATATGGAATTTCTAACAATTTGGTTTTTACTAATTTTTATTCAAATTACAACGCTCAGTTTAGAAAATCTAAAAAAAACATATGGGAAACTCAGTTAGATACTAGTTTTTCAATGAAACCTGTAATTGTTAAAAATCATAATACAGGAAATAATGAAGTATTGATACAGGATGATGCTAACAGACTTGTATTAATTAGTGATGAAGGTAAAATATTGTGGAAAAAAACCATCCGGGGCAAAATATTGGGTGAAATTTATCAGATTGACAAATATAAAAACAACAAGTTGCAATATATGTTTAATACAGCTCAACAACTGCATCTGGTTGACAGGCTGGGCAATAATGTTGATGGTTTTCCAATAACTTTTAAATCACCTGCTACCAATGGCATAGCCATTTTCGATTATGATAAAGACAAGGATTATAGGATTGTGGTAGCGTGTGCCAATAAAAATGTTTATTTGCTGACTGCCGATGGAGGAAAGGTAGATGGATGGGATTTTGGGCAAACCAAATCGGAAGTCAGTCTTCCTGCACAGCATTTTCTTTTTGATGGAAAAGATTATATAATTTTTGCTGATAAAACAGTAACGTATATTGTAAATAGGAGGGGTGAAACCAGGATAAAACCTAAATCTGATTTTGAAAAAAGTCCATATACTTCCTACTATTTTGAAAAGGGTGAGAGCAAAACCGACAGCAGGTTTGTAACAACCGGGAAAAATGGAGATGTGTACTTTATATTTCTGGATGGGCTTGTTAAAAAAATGACCCTGGGCGAGTTCACTGAAAACCACAGATTTGTCTATGAAGATATATATGGCGATGGGGTTAATTATTTTGTTTACACTGATAAAAACAAGCTTTATGTTTTTAATCGTGATAAATCAGTGCGTTTTGAGTTAAAATTTGATGAAGATTTAAAAAATTCATTAAATTTATATCAATTTGGCAAAGGATTAAAATATATTGGGGTTTCGCCGGAAGGATTAAACCAGGTATTTCTTATCCATCCCGATGGAAAAATTTTAAAAGGTTTTCCAATGCATGGTAATGGAGCTTTTAGTATATCAAAATTAAACTTTGCGGATAAGGGAGCTGATTTGAATCTGATTACAGGCAATACTGATAATTTTATCTTTAATTACAAGCTGCCGACAAAATAATAGCTAACAAGGATAATTCATTAACTTTTATGAACGGCGTAAGCCTTCATCGAAGATAATTATTCCTGCGATTTTGTAATATTGAAGGTTTCAATGAATTGAAATCCCGGGTTTTTCTATATCTGGGATAAGCTGATTTATTATTTATTTTCGAAAATGATTATATTTATTAATAATTCAGGCAAAAAAAGTGTCAGGTGAGACAACCAGTAGCATCCTGATTTTGTCTTACATATAATTTGGTACAATTTTATTTAGTTCTGAATCGTTAAAGTTTTAATAGACAGAACAATACTTAAGTAACAATTTACATAAAACTAATTTATGAAAAATTTCAAAATATTTGCTTTTTTGGTAGCCGGTATATT
>JARGGF010000710.1 GCA_029210905.1 Bacteroidales bacterium
ATTTTACTTAAAACAACTTTAAGTGATCCTGAAGTTTCAGCTGAAGAAAAGGATTCCATAAGAAGAATTGTTGTAGACTACACTAAACGTAAGAGTTTCAATATCACCAATTTAAAAATTGAAGGGGATCCTGAAAAGCTAAAAGGAAAGAAAAAAAGATTTTATCACATCTCAAACTTTTCAGTAAGTTTTGCCTTTAACGAATTGTTTATGCGGGATATTAAAACTGAATATAACCTGCAAAGGAGTTATGCCGGTTCATTTGCCTATGTATTTAATAATCGGCCCAAAGCCTTTGAACCTTTTAAAAATTTGAAATTCCTTAAAAATAAAGCTTTTCAGATTATCAAAGACGTAAATGTTTATCTGGCTCCTACCATGGTTTCTTTTAGAACTGATATGCAGCGTAAATATCAGCAGACACTTATTCGAGATATTACCCAGCAATCGTCAGCAATTGATCCAAATTTTAAAAAAGATTTTATCTGGAACAGAAATTACGATCTTAAATACAGCATCACCAAAGGCTTAAAATTTGAATTCAGTGCCAATAATAAAGCCAGGATAGATGAACCCTTTGGGATAATGGATAAAAATGACCCTGAATATCGCGCCAAAAGAGATACCATCTGGCAAAATATACTTGATCTTGGGCGAAATGTAAATTATAACCACCTGATAAATGCTAGTTATAATATTCCTATTAATAAACTCCCATTACTTCGCTGGACCTCAGCAACTGCAAGATATAAAGGAACTTACGAATGGACTGCAGGACCAATTACTGCAGACACAATTAATATTGGTAATACCATTGCTAACTCCAATTCAATCAATTTAAACGGAACGCTAAATTTTTCAAAGGTTTATGATAAAGTCCCTTTTTTGAAAAATATAAGCGATAAAATGAGAAGGGGCGCCAAATCAAACAAAAAATATAAAGATGTAAAATTTAATAAGGAAAGCGTAAAATTAAAAAAAGACGTAGGAAAAACCATCGTTCATAATTTACTTACTGAGGAAGTGCAGATTAAAGTAACTGATGATGCCGGAAAGGAAGTGGACGGAGAATTAATTATTGTAAACAACAAAAAAGTAAAATTCAGGGCAAAAGAAAGTCACGACAATACAAATATTGAAATCACCGGTAAACGTGAAGTTAAAGATAATATATTCAGGGCCATTGGCGAAGGCCTGGTTTATGCAGCAATAGGTTTAAAAAACGTTTCGCTGAGCTATACTGAAACCAGCGGGACTATATTTCCAGGATATATGCCCAATACAAACTATCTGGGTTTAAATAAGGTAAATCAGGCACCTGGTATTCCCTTCATCTTAGGTGTGCAAAATGAAAGATTTGGATATGATGCATTAAATGCAGGTTGGCTTACAACAGATACACTTCAGACTTCTCCCTATCAAATGACTTTTTCGAGCAGAATTGATGCAAAAGCAACCCTGGAACCGCTTAAAGGATTGAAGATCGATTTGTCTGCCAATAAAACAAACTCAAAAAACCGAAATGAATACAATCTGGCTGAAGAAGGTGAAAGATTATTCACCGGAAACTTTAGCATGTCGTATTTAATGGTCAATACTTCTTTCTGGAAATTTGGCAACAATTATTCTTCCGAAGCATTTGAAAACTTTAAGACTAATAGATTTGATATCGCCTGGCGACTGGCAAACAAACGTAATCAGGCACGCTTAGCCGACAGCCCGGATTATGATATCAACCAGCCCAATTTAGATCCAACCGACAACACTCCATTGGAAGATGGTTTCCCTAATGGCTATGGCCCAACCTCGCAGGAAGTAATGATACCGGCATTTTTAGCAGCTTATGCCGGACGATCTACAGACAATGTAGAATTATCGCCATTTCCGAAAATTCCTTTGCCAAATTGGAGAATTACCTACGATGGCCTTTCCGAAATAGATTTGGTAAAAAGAGTTATTAAAACCATTAGTTTAAGTCATAGCTATTCATCAAGCTATAATGTTGGTTCTTACACTACCAATGCAAATTACAACTGGTATGATGCTAATTATGATGGATTTAGCTGGGCCCGAGACGAAGTAAACCGTTTGTTTATTCCAGAACAGCTAATAAACTCAGTAACACTCACTGAAGCATTTAACCCTTTAGTAAGTGCAGATATTACATGGCTCAACAATTTAAATTCGAAATTTGAATATAATAAAGGCCGCAGCATGACACTGAGTTTTTCAAATAACCAGGTGGTCGACTTAATTAGCAGTGAAATAATAATTGGCCTTGGATATAGATTTGATCAACTTCCCATCATTATAAAAACGGGTAAGGGCAACCAACAAAAATTCCAGAGCGATTTAAACCTGCGGGGTGACTTATCTATTAGGGATATGCTTACCATCATCAGAAAAATTGAGGAGGGCGTAGACCAGATTACTGCCGGACAAAAGGCAATGTCCTTAAAACTATCCGCAGATTATGCTCTGAATGAGCGCTTTAACCTTAAATTGTTTTATGATCATGCCATCACTACTCCAAGGATTTCGACATCCTTCAGAACATCCAACATTAAATTCGGAATTAGTGTAAGGTTTACCTTAATTCCTTAGCAAATATTATGTGAGAAATATCATGTTTCCATTAAACAATCTGCAACTTAAAGGCCTTGAATAAATACTGTAAGAGATTCTTTAAGATTTTTATCAGTTTTTTAGGAAAAAATTTTAATTATTGGTAATTTCATCTTTAATTTGCTAATAGTTCAAAGAAATAATTCTAAAATAGAAAAAAAATGAATATACCTGAAAATCTGAAGTATACAAAAGATCACGAATGGTTAAAATTAGAAGGTGATACAGCTACCATCGGAATTACTGACTTTGCCCAGGGCGAACTAGGCGATATCGTTTTTGTTGAAATTGAAACCGAAGGCGAAACCCTTGCACAAGGTGATGTTTTCGGAACTATTGAAGCCGTAAAAACAGTTTCTGACCTATTTATCCCAATTGCCGGAGAGGTGGTTGAAGTAAATTCAAAAATTGAAGATACCCCTGAGGTAGTAAACAAAGACCCATATGGTGAAGGCTGGTTAATTAAAGTAAAAGTAAGTAATGCATCGGATGTTGACTCACTGTTAGATGCAACAGCTTATAAAACTCACGTAAACGCTTAGATTTTAAAACCTGCTTTTGCAGGTTTTTTTTTGCTAAAAAAATTGATTCAACTTTCTAAAGTTTTTTAAAACAAGCGTATAATATCCACCAATCTTATTTTCTTTAAGGGCTTTCAAATCTTCTGCCGATTTTCTGAAAATATTAGTAATGCTCCGGTTACTCGTTCCGCCAGTGCGCATTTTTACCAACACCTGGTTTAGATAACAGACAGAAATATTATTTTTTCCTAAAAACCGAAGCATTAGTTCATAATCAGCAGCTATTTTATAATTTAGATTAAAAAACCCAAATTCTTTATAGCAGTAACGCTTAACAAAAAAGGTAGGATGTGGAGGCATCCA
>JARGGF010000711.1 GCA_029210905.1 Bacteroidales bacterium
TTTTGGTATATCTTAGGCAAATCCCAAACAATTTCCTTGAGTACTTTTTGTATAAAGCCTCTTGTGAAACAGCCTTCCCTGCAACACATCCCTTGATTATATCATCGAGCTGGGTCAAATATTAAATATTTCTATCAAAGTATTTTTCTATAGACATCAAAATTAACAAATACATCTCTATGATGAAAGAAAAATTCAATTGGTTGCGTTGATAAATTAATTCTATTTTTTTTTCTTATAAAAAATAATCAATAGCAAACATTACTTAAGAATATCTCTTGACTTTTTACATCCATGCAAAATTATTATGATTGCTGTATTTCAGCTTAACAATTACACAGCTATATCCAAAACAAAAATGAATCAATTTTTTTACAAAAAAAATGAAATGATCCTGAAAAATTTTAAAAAAATTTAAGCCCGAATAATTAAACTTGATAAGTGAAAACACCTTTTATAAAAAAACTGAATTGTCCAGGTTAAATAAATTTGGACAAAAATATCTGCCAATCAATAAATTAAGAGTATTCATCAGAATATTACAGTTATTTATCAAAGCTGCATAAAAGGTAGCAACTTTTGACCTCTTTATTGCATCTTAATATTAAATGGCACCAATATGAATCTTCTAAAAAATACCATAATTGTTGTTCTCTTGTTATTTCTTATTGTAGTTTGCAATAAGGAGCAGAAGGAAACGATTGTGCCTGTGCCACATACTATCAATACCGCTGAGAAAACTTTACTTGAAAAAAGTAACCAAATTGGGTTCGATTGTTTCAAAAAACTTTTAAAAAATAATTATAATGGCGATAATATAATTTTTTCGCCTATCAACATTTCTTTATCATTTAATTTGCTAATACAGGCTTCAGATGAATTCACAAAAAGAGAAATTAAGCAGTATCTCCATGTAAATCATTTAAAAGACTCAAGCATTATTGAAGGATTTGATAAATTAAATAAACTATTTTCAGAAATTGATGAAAACATAATAGTAAAGGGACAAAATCAAATCGCGATGCATGCAAATATCCCTATTAATGAAAACATTAGTGTTTTTTCAAATAAAAGGGACTATATCAGTATTATACAGGATGAAAATGCAGGATTTGTTGAAAATTTAAAGACCAGTCCGATTCATGGCGAACAATTTTTCCAGATGATTAATAGCATTGATTTCAGCGCACAGGTAAAATATCAATCCCGGATAGAGCCATCTCCATTTTATGCTACTCCCGACGAAAGTAAATTTATCAATATGGCAGTGGCAACATCCATATTCAATTATTATGCTGATATAAGCCTTCAGGCTGTTGAACTACCGTTGGGAAGAGGAAATTACAATATTTTGATTCTTGTACCCAGAGGGTCTCAGACTTTAAATAACTTAGCTGAAAACCTGGATGGCAGATTATTAAAAAGAATACAGGAAAAATACAAACCACAGGCACTTGAAGTCTATTTGCCTCTGATGGAATTATCATCAGTGGAAACGCTTCGTGAAGTTTTAATATCAAGCAGGTTAAACAAGTGCTTCAATGAAAAGACAGCAAACTTTACGAGTTTGTCAAAAGCAGAACCATTGTATTTATCTGATTATGAGCAAATAATAAACTTCAGCCTAAAGCAGAATGAATCAGATAATTTATATAAAAATATAAAAAATACAGCCAAATCCACATTTCTTGTCGACAAACCGTTTTTATTTATTGTATACGAAAAGTATTCTGAAGGTATTATTTTTATTGGAAAAATAGCCAAACTTTAGTTTACAACATAAATTCCCAATAACATTTTCCTCATATTATCAAGTGCTCTTGAAGTAGCACGTCGGATATTAATGTCACGATCATGACTAAAAACATACTTTTTTGCAATAACGCCCTCTGGTCCGGCTACAGCAATCCAAACTGTGCCAACTGGTTTTTCAGCAGTTCCTCCATCAGGGCCTGCGATGCCAGATGTAGAAATAGAATAATCTGTATTTAATACCTTTCGAACCCCCAGTGCCATTTGTGTAACCACTTCCTCACTGACAGCCCCAAATTTATCAATATCACCAGGGTTGACATTTAAAAGCTTGATTTTTATTTCATTAGAATAGGCAATAATTGAACCTTTAAAATAAGATGAACTACCTGGTATTGAAGTAATTAACCTGGCAATATTTCCACCTGTACAACTTTCAGCAGATGAAATACTAGCCTTTTTATTAAGCAATAGTTTACCAAGGATCTCTTGCAAACTTTGCTTTCCATAGCCAAAAATATGGTTAGGGATAATTTTTTTTAGCCTGGTTTCCTCAACATCCAGAATATCCATTAAATCCCTTTCTGCATCTCCATAAGCACTCATCCGAAGTCTTAAATGCTCCGGTGATGGAAGATAAGCCAGTTTTATAGTAGCTGGTAATTTATTTTCCCAATCCTTAATTTTTTCAGCAAGGAATGATTCCCCTAATCCATGTGTAAGAATAGTCCGATGAACTATTACCGGAAGTTCAAATTTTTGTTTAATAAAGGGCAACACACTATCAGTCATCATGGCTTTCATTTCAAAAGGAACTCCAGGTATGCTAATAAAATATACCCCCTCTTTTTCAAACAACATTCCTGAAGCAGTTCCCTTAAAATTTGGAATGATTGTGCAATTTTCAGGTAAATCGGCTTGTTTTTTATTCGATTCAAGAGCTGGTAATTTCATTTTCAAAAAACGCTCCTCTATTTTTCTATATATTTCTTCATGAAAAACCAGTTTTGTATTAAAAAACTTACAAAGAGTCGGTTTGGTAATATCATCCTTTGTTGGCCCAAGTCCACCGGTAATTATGATTATTGAAGCCCGTTTTGATGCTTCTTCTAGAGATTTTAGAATATGTTCCTCGTTATCAGAAACCGATGAGATTTGTTTTACTTTTACCCCTATTAAATTCAGTTGTTCTGCAATCCATGCAGAATTGGTATCAATAACCTGCCCAATTAATATTTCGTCGCCTATAGTAATTATCTCTGCTAACATGGCTTAAATATTTGTTGAAGAATTAATAGCTTTAATTCTTTGAAATAGCGTAGGATGAGAATAATATGCAAAAACATAGGCAGGATGAGGAGTAAGATTGGTTAAATTCTTTACCGACAAATTTTTAAGTGCAGCAATTAATTCTTCTCCCAGTCCATGTTTTGCTGCGAAGTTGTCTGCCTCATATTCGTTTTTTCGAGAAAATATATTCATGAAAAGGCCCAAAATAGTTGAAATTGGACTAAATAATATCCCAAAAGCGATTAGGGCCAACTCAAAGGTTGGCATGCTTGCACCTAAAGCAATTGATAAATCAGGATTGCCGATAAACAGCGATAAGATATAAAAGATGACTCCGGTTTGCACAATCGATAGAACCATTGAGCTAAGGGTATGTTTTAATTTATAAGGGTGGAGATCCCATATTACGCACGTTATGTAATATTTTTTAAATAGCTCCATTTTGTTTAATTTAAGGCTATCA